>PLHN01000221.1:13154-13975 GCA_003139975.1 Acidobacteriaceae bacterium | reverse complement strand
GTGTTTCCTCGTGATTCGGGATCCGCTTCGGCGGGTCCTTTGTTTTTTGGGCCTACTCCATCTCGCTTGTCAGTTCCCTTGCCACTTTCTCCGTGCTGTCTCGTAAGGCGGCCAGAGATCATCCCGCACGCGGCGTGTAACCAATTGCTGTCCTCTAACTTCTCGCTTCTGACTCTTGCGGGCCCACCGCCGATCGGCGCAGAAGCGTGATCGAAAATACCAGCACCAGAATCAGCAGGCCGAGNNAGCAAGCCGAGCTCGATCATCGACGCGCGGAAGATGCTCTCCGATTCCCCCGCCCAGGCAGCGCCTTTGGTGAGGGTGGAAGCCTCAAGCGTAATAACGAGCACGCGCCGGATGGACGCGATGAGGCCGACGACGAGAAACGGCTCGGTAACAAGGATGTGGGAGCGGATCGAAATGCTGACCGTATGCAGGATTTCCACAAGCATCAGGACAAAGAGAAGATGGTCGAGAACATCGAAGGCCTGCGCCGACATGGACAGTGTGCGGATGCCGCTCCACAGGGACATGGCGCCATCGGCGAGAGCGGCAACGGCCGTGACGGTGAGCAGAATGGCGAGAATGGCGTAGATCGCGACTTCGGCCATGCGCGTGTAGTCGTCGAAATGGTGGCGATAGTTCTCCTCGACCATAGCCAGCAAGACTATCAGTGCTGCACGGCCGGGTTCAAATAAGGTGGGTCCGGTTGGTGAGTGGGTCAGTGTGACCTACCGGGCTTTAGCTCTCCAGCTTGAACCGAGTTTCAGCCAGCCGATAGAGGCGACGCCAGAGCAAGCGGTTGGTGGTGACGACGACGG
>PLHN01000221.1:0-13104 GCA_003139975.1 Acidobacteriaceae bacterium | reverse complement strand
ACGATGCTGGCGTTCCATGCGCCTCCGGAAGCGGTGATCATGCCCGTGACGAGAAATGGAAAAATGCCAGGAAGGATCAGTTTTTGCCAGCGCTCCCAGCCGTGCAGTCCGAACACACTGGCGGCCTCTTTGAGGTCGGTGGGAATGGCCATGGCTCCGGCGATCACGTTGAACAGGATGTACCACTGCGTGCCAAGGAGAAGCAAAACGATGGAGCCGACGCCGAGTCCTCCGCCGAGTCGAATAAGGATGAGGAGGACGACCGGAAACAGCGCCGTAGCCGGGACCGAGGCGGCGATCTGCGCCAGCGGCTGCGCAATGCGCGCCAGGCGCGGGTTGAAGCCGATGGCGACACCAGCGGGGATGGTCCAGAGTGCACCCAGCAGGAGCGCGGCATTGACGCGAAGAAAGGTTGCGCCGAGACCAAGACCGATTTGATGAAATTCGGCGCGGTCCAGGCCCGTGAGGATCAGTACGACACGGACGAGAGCGTGGCCGATTCCTGCAAGAGCGGCCATGCCGACGACGCGCCAGAGCCACAATGCCGCTGGGCTTTGCGAGTCCGGCTGCACGCGGGTTTCATTCTGATGGGCAAAAAAATGAATGAGTTGTTCGCGCAGGGGACGGACGGCACGCTTGCGAATGTACGCGACGCCGCGAGAACCGCGGAGAAAATCGAGTACCCAGGAAGTTGGGGCGCTGGTGCTCTCGACCTGTTCAAACTTGAATTTCTCCGCCCACGCGATAACGGGCCGCCATAGAAGCTGATCCATGACGACGATAACCGTGATCATGGTCGCGATGCCCAGGAGAATCGAGCGCGTATCGCCGTTATCGGCGGCGCTCTGCAGATACGAGCCGAGGCCGGGCAACCGGAAGTCGCTGAACTGCTCGCAAGCCATCAGGAAGAACCACGCGCCGGCAACCGACATCATGGAATTCCAGACCAGACCAATGGTGGCGAACGGCAACTCAATCTGCAGGAAGCGCTGCCACCAGTTGAAGCGGTAAATCGTAGCGGCTTCGCGCATCTCGCGAGGAATGCTCTTGAGCGAGGCGTAGAAGCTAAAAGCCATGTTCCACACCTGCCCGGTGAAGATGAGGAGGACAGCGCCTAGTTCGACGCCGAGCTGGCGTCCCGGAAACAGAGCGGCCATAGCGAGCATGACGCCGGGAAGAAAACTGAGCACCGGGATCGATTGCAGAACGTCGAGCAGCGGGATCATGAAACGCTCGGCGCGCGGGCGGTAGGCGGCAATGTATCCGTAGACGATGGCGAAAATCAAGCTGAGCACGTAGGCAAAGGCGATGCGCAGCAGCGAGTATCCGGCGTATACGGGGAGCGCGGACAGGCTGCGGCTGATTTCAACCTGCGGCCGGTAAGGACCGAGCCAGTTGCGGCCCACTTCGACGATCCCATAAAAAAGTGCGAGGCCAGCCGCGAACATGACGGCATCCGGCAGGCTGGCCGCGCTCGGGCGCGGCAGCATGGTCCAGAAGCGCATCGGAGTGCGAAGCCGGAGTCTTTCGGGACGGGTTGCACGCTTCAACGTTGGATCCTTCAAGGCTGCACTGGGGCCGTGGGCGCATGCGGTTCGGAGACCGGTTCGGCCAGAATGAGGCGGTGCGATTCGCGGTCGAAGTCGAAAATCTCCGCGTAGCGCCCCCAGTTCATGGCCGTTTCAAACTGCCGTTCGACCTCATCCTGACTGAAATGCTCATCGAGAATGTCGTAGAAAAATTCTTCGGAAATAGAGTGGTCGGTCTTGGCGTGCAGGATGCTGTCGATCTGCTGCAGGATCATGACGTGGCCAATCGCAGCATGGCGAAAAAGAGTTTTTCGGGAGAGGATGTCGGCCTCGGCAAATCGAACGCCGTCAGGCGTGATTTCGGCGTCCCCTTCCTTGAGCGTGGCGAAACCGAGCAGCGCGGAGGCTTCGACGATGGGAAGCAAGTCTTCGGCGTCCATGATGAGGTCTTCGGCCAGACGGTAGAGATCTTCCTTGCCGCCCCGGTCTTGCAGCAGTTCGAGTAACCCCGCGATGCCGCCGACCCGGGCGTGCGGCAACATCTGGTATTTTTGGCGGGCGGGCTTTTGCTGGGTAGCGTGCGCTCCCGGGAGGGCGAGCGCCAGGTCGGGCTGCGTCATGATTTTGTAGACGTAATCGACTAGTTCGACGAAGCGTGGCGATTTGCGATCGCGGGGTTGCGGCAGTTCGACGGAAAAATCGGCGCGGATGCGCGCCGGATTTCTGCCCAGCACAATCACGCGGTCGGCGAGCAAAATCGCTTCCTCAATATTGTGGGTGACGATAAAGATGGCGCTGGTCGGCATCTTTTTGCTGAGCCAGAGTTCGAGCAGCTCATTGCGCAGGTTTTCAGCAGTCAGGACGTCGAGCGCGGAAAAAGGCTCNNGCGGTCGGCCAGCAGCACGGCCTCTTCAATGTTGTGTGTGACCAGGAAAATCGCCTTGGTGGGCATGGTCTTCTTCGCCCACAGCTCCAGCAGTTCGCTGCGCAGGTTCTCGGCGGTCAGCACGTCGAGCGCGGAAAAAGGCTCGTCCATAAAAAGCACTTCGGGCTCCACGACCAGAGCACGGGCAAACCCGACGCGTTGCTTCATGCCTCCGGAAAGTTCTTTGGGATAGGCGCTTTCAAAGCCGTCGAGGCCGACCGTGTCAAGGATGCGCAAGGCGCGCTTGTGCCGCTCGAGCGCGGGAATGCCGCGGGCTTCGAGCGGAGCCTCGACATTGTCGATGACTGTGAGCCACGGAAAAAGCGCGAAACTCTGAAAAACAATAGCCACGCCCACGTTTTGCGAGGCGATGGGACGGCCGTGCCACAGCACCTCGCCCGAGGAGGGCTTACTGAGGCCAGTAAGTATACGCAGCAGCGTTGACTTGCCGCATCCGGACGGACCGAGCAAGGCAATAATCTTGCCGGGTTCGACATCGAGGTCGACAGGCGCAATGACTTCAATGCGCTTGCCATCGGGCTGCAGATAGAACTTTTCGACAGCCTGGGCACGAATAATAGGGTCGGTCACGAGGCGGCGCTCCGAAAAATCCGCGAATTTCTCCGAACAGCGAGGATACAACAATCACGCCGCCCAATCTTCCTCGGTTGCCTCGATCGGCGCTGGCAGCCGGTCAGAGACCTCGACAAGAAGCGCCAGCTTTGCGGCCAACTCCGGACGCAGCATCTCCGCAGGGAAACGCCAACGCCAGTTGCCGCCACTGAGGCTCGGCACGTTCATGCGCGCCTCGCTGCCCAAACCGAGCACGTCCTGCAACGGGATGACCGAGAGGCTGGCAGGAGAATCCAGCGCCGCCCGAATCATCGCCCAGTTGATGCCGTCATCGCAGCGGCCGAGATAGGCCTCCACATGCTCGCGCTCCTTGTCGGTTGCGCCTGACGCCCACCAGCCGCGCAGCGTGTCGTTATCGTGCGTGCCCGTGTAGACGACTTTGTCACGAGTAAACGTGTGCGGCAGGTGCATGTGCGCACCGGGGTCGCCGAATCCAAACTGCAAAACGGCCATACCCGGAATTTGCAGGCGTTCGCGGAGCGCATGCACATCGGGCGTGATGTAGCCAAGATCTTCGGCGAAGAAAGGCAGCCCGCCGAGGGTTTCGCGAACCTTTACGAACAAATCGTCTTTCGGGCCGTCGACCCAGCGGCCGTGAATGGCCGTCGGCTCGCCCGCTGGAATTTCCCAGAACTGCGAAAAACCCCGGAAATGATCGAGACGGATGTAATCGAAGTTGCTCGCAGCCCAGCGCAAGCGGTCGATCCACCAGGCATAGCCCCGCTCTTTCATCACCTCCCAGCGATAGAGCGGGTTGCCCCAGCGCTGGCCTTCCCTGCTGAAAAAGTCGGACGGCACACCGGCAACGACCTCGGGCTCAAGTTCCGCGTTAAGGCGGAAAAGATCGGGATGCGTCCAGACATCGGCGCTGTCAAAGTTGACGAAGATCGCGAGATCGCCGGCCACGCGGATGGAGTGCTGCGCGCAGTAGCAGCGCAGAGCACGCCACTGTTCGTAGAAAAAGAATTGCACGGCGCTGCGAACATCGAGTTCGTCGCGCATTTCCTCGCTCGTTTTCTCAAGCGTTGCAGGATCGCGGTAAATCAAATCGCGGGGCCACCGGTTCCAGCTTTCGAGGTGAAAGCGGGCGCGCAGCGCGTCAAAGAGAACGAAATCGTCGAGCCACCAGTGGTTCTGGCGGACGAAACTTTCGTACCGAGAGCGCGCCTGGGCCGAACTGGCGCGCAGGAAGGTGTGGGCCGCTTCAAAAAGCAGAGGCAACTTCTGGTGGAAAACGGCAGCGTAGTCCACCGCTTCGGCGGCGGAGGGCAGCGCCTCGACCCGTGCGTGGTCGATCCAGCCGCGATCGGCAAGACGCTCCAGGCTGATCAGCAGCGGATTGCCCGCAAAGGCGGAGGGCGAAGAATAAGGTGAGTTTCCGAATCCGAGTGGGCCAAGGGGAAGAACCTGCCAGACACCCTGGCGCGCGGAGGCAAGAAAGTCGGCAAACGCATACGCGGCCGGGCCAAAATCGCCGATCCCGCCCCGCGAAGCGAGCGATGTGGGATGAAGCAGAATTCCGCTGGCGCGCGAGAATGGCATCAAGAACAGCTCTCAGTTTTCAGCTTTCAGGAAAACATTTTTCGTCCAGACCTCGTGCGGAAGAGCTGAGATCTGTTCCGACGTGCACGGTTCGAAAATCTCGCGGGTCTACGAGCCCTCTTCAGTCCCCGGACGCGTCAGCCGTTTCATCTCGTCCTGATTGATCTTGATCCGGTTCGACTTTTCCATGTCCTTGCGCAGGTTACTCACGAACAGCTCGAACAGTTCGTTCTGCTTCGCTTCGGCAAGAGACTGGCGGATCTCGTCTTTCTTCGCAGCGTATTCCGCATCGGTGGGCGCCTGCTTTTCGAGAAGTTGTGCCACCACGCCATTGGCGCTCGCCGGGATCGGCCCGCTGATTTCGCCAGGCTTCAACGCGAAAATCGCGCTGGCCGCGCCGCTCATGGTGCCGATGTCGGGAACCTGGCCATCGGGTGCAACCAGATCGCTTGTCTTGATCGTCGCACCCAGATCTTTGGCGGCTTTTTTTAAGTCGTGCCCGGCCTTGGCGCGGTCGGAGAGTTCNNGCCCTGGCGCGGTCGGCGAGTTCGCGCGTTTTCTGCTGCAACAGCATGCTGGCGCGCTGGTTCTTGAATTCGGTCCCGACACGGGGCCGAATCTCTTCGAACGTAGGCGTCGCCGGAGGCTTGATCGCAAGCACCTGATAAACAACATAGCCCTGCGGCACCTGGACGCTATCGGGCGGCGTTTTGTCGGAGGCGCTAAACACGGCGTCCATCAATTGCGGGCTGGGCCCAAGTCCGGGAAGGACATCGTTGCGGCCAAAGAATTCCGTGCTCACCACGGACTGCCCCTTGGACGAAGCGGCGTGATCGAAACCCTCGGTGCGGGCCGCGCTCAGCAAGCCATTGGCCGCCCCTTCGGTGGCAAGAGTAACCTTCTGCTGCTTCACTTTTTCCTGAATCTCGCTTTTGACTTCAGCGAGCATCTTGAGGTGAGCTTCCTGCTTGTCTTCGACGTTAATGATGTGGAACCCATAGCTGCTCTTGATCAGGTCGCTGGTTTGTCCTTTGGCGAGCGAGAAGGCGGCCTTTTCGAATTCCGGCACCGTACGGCCACGCCCAATCCAGCCCAGTTCGCCCCCGTTCTTGGCGCTGCCGGGATCTTCAGAATATTGCTCGGCCAGCTTGGCGAAGTCACCACCCGCTTTGACTTCCTTGAGAACGGATTCGGCTTTGGCGCGCGCTTCGGCGACGCCTTTTTCATCTTCCTTGCCGTCGGGCCCGGGCAGCGGAGTCTTGATCAGAATGTGCCGTACCTTGACTTGATCGGGAACACGGTATTCGTCACGGTGCTGGTCGTAATAAGCCTGCAGGTCTTGCTCCGTGACCGGAATGGCGGCTCCAATTTTCGCGGAATCGATGAGCGCATACTTGATTTGCCGTTTTTCCGGAATGGAGTTGTTATACGTGGCCTTGTTCCGATCATAAAAGGCCCTGAGTTCTTCGTCCGTGGGGTGCAGCCCTTTCAGGATGTCGGCCTCGGTGATCACCGCGTACTCGAACTTGACTTTGGTATTGCGGCGCTCGAACTCATCGCGAACGTCGGTATCGGAGACAAGAGCGCCCCCAGAAACTAACGCCTGCAGTTTGCGAATGAGAATGTATTCCTTCTCAAGCCCCTCGAATTGGGGAACGGTCATGCCGACCCGCTGCACGAAATCTTCGTACTGTTCCTGGCCGACAAACTTGCCGCCGGGAAAAAGCTCCACGCCCAGCTGGCCGTGTTCGAGGTCGTCGCGCAATTCCTCGTCGCTGGCATTCAGGCCTATGCGGTGCGCTTCCGCGACCAGCGCCTTTTCATTGATCAATTGTTGCGCTGCCTGGCCGGCAAAAAAGGGCATGAGCGCGCTGGCCTGCGCGGTCGCGCCCTGGCGCTGGATCAAGGCCCGCGCTTCGCGCTGCACTTCGAGCGCGGTAACTTCCTGGTCGCCGATCGTGGCCAGAACGCCGGCGCGCGGCCCGCCGATGCCGAGGCTGGTGCCGAAACCACCGGGGATGAGCGTGATCACCATACCGCCGCAGATGATGAGCAGCAGGCCGTAGAGAATATACTTCAGAGTCGGGCCCGCATTTTGCAGTTGTCGAATCATAGGTTTTCTTCAGGTAACTCCAAGCTCGAATAGGTAATTTTTGATTATAAACCAGCTTATTGGAAGGGAACTGTATCGCCGGGGCCGAATTTAGGCCACCCTCGCCGGGACTCTCTCAGTCTGGGCAGCGCGAAGAAGAGACCGGGGATTGAGGTCGCAGGCCTTAGGCGTCGGGTCTCAGAAAAATATCGAGGCCCTGAGACCTAACACCTGATACCTGATCCAGCTCCGAATGGCGATTGGCTCACGCGCCGATCAGCCGTTCCAGCGCGCCTTTGTTGCGAATCAACAGCGTGGAACCGCGAAGTTGAGCCAGTTCCTTGTCGCGAAATTCGCCCAGCACGCGCGTCACGGTTTCCCGCGAAGTGCCAATCAGTTGCGCAATCTCTTCGTGCGTCAGCGCAATCTTGATGCGAATGCCATCTTTGGTTTGTTCGCCTTCGCTCGCCCACTCCAGCAGCAGGCGCGCCAGCTTCTCCGACACGGAATGAGAGAGGCCGAGCGAGCGGATCATTTCGTACGCGGTCTGGCAATTCTGGCTCAAGTGGTGCGCGGCATTCAGGCAGGCATCGGCATGGCTTTGCAGGAACTTCAGGAAATCGTCGCGCTTGACGAAATCGAGCTGGCTTGGCTGGAGCGTTTCGGCCGTGAGTTCGTAGGGCTTGCCGGAAACTGTGCCATGCAGGCCGAGCACCTCACCGGCCTGGGCAATTCGTAAGATCAGCGTCTTGCCATCGCGCGAAGTCGTGGTCAGCTTTACGCGGCCGGCGCACACGATATAAATGCCGCGTGGCGCTTGCCCCTCCACGAATAGGACTGCCCCCTGCGGATATGCGCTGGCGTACTTGATCCTCTCCAGGTATTCCAGGGACGGCTTGGGGAGATCGCAAAAGAAGCCGGACTGACGCAGCTTGCAGATGAGACAGTTCTCTGTGATCTGAAGCCCGTAGGGCGAACTCATGCGTCTCCTTTCGCTAGCAGCGCATACTAGCATTCTAACTGGCTTGGGTAAAGCATGAAACCCGGGTCTTTCGTGTGTAAGTGAGAACTCGTCTTCGTGATTTGCGCTGGAACGAAGTGCCGGCCCATCAAGTCCCGGAGGGACGGACCAGTTCTCACGCACACACTTTAGGCCGGGAAGCCAGGCTCAAGGATACAAGTGCCCGGGCTTATTTCATAGCCCCGACCATGCCACAAACAGCTCGGCACTTGAAGTTGACCAGTGGCCCGAGCACAATGGACAGGCCGGTACTCAAAGTCCGTCCGGCTCAGAATTGGAGGATCGGGATCAGACGACAAACATGCGATCGCGTCGGCCAGCACCCTTGGCGGCGACAAGCGTCCTACATGAAGATACGAGTTGCGGTCCTGATTTTCGTGCTCGCGGTTTTCCTGCTCACGGCAACGGGTTGGGGACGAGCCCACAAGAAACCAGCCAGTGTCTCCGACCCAGACTACGTCGTCGCCCTCGCCACCGCCAATCGCTTCCTGCACGCATGGCAGGCGGGAGACCTCAACGACGGCATGGTGCTCGTGAGCGACGGAATACGGCACTCGCAAAACGCCGCCGCACTGGAGCAATTTTTTTCGGTCGCAACGGACCGCGCTTTTGAAATCGGCGCCGGGCGGCGCACCCGCGGCCGCTATCGCTTTCCTGTAGTGCTGGTGAGCTTGAGGGAAGCCGCGGGATCGGGCGCGGCGGCAGCCAAATCCGGGTCGTCCCGGTCCTTGTCCCGTCGACCCTCCGAGATAATTCTGGTCAACGCTGGCGAAAACGACTGGGTGGTAGATAAACTGCCATAGAAGATTTGTAGATTATTTTGGCAAGCGTCCTTACTTAACGGATTGGAGTGTGCCTTCATGAAACGGATCAATAAAGTTGCCGTTCTGGGCGCGGGCACCATGGGCGCCCGAATTGCCGCGCATTTTGCAAATGCCGGCGTGCCTTCCCTGCTGCTGGATATCGTTCCGCCCGATGCGGACGGCCCAACGCGTAACAAGATCGCGGCCGCCGGACTTGACGGGGCTAGAAAATCGAAGCCCGCAGCCTTTTTTGAAGCATCGCTTTCACGTTTGGTGACAATCGGCAATTTTGACGACGATTTGAAGAAGTTGGCCGACGTCGACTGGATCATCGAAGCCGTGATCGAAAACCTGGAAATCAAGCGCAGCCTGCTGAAGAAAGTGGAAGCGATTCGCAAGCCGGGCGCAATCGTCACGACTAACACCAGCGGATTGCCGGTGGCCAAGATAGCCGAGGGATTCTCGGATGATTTCCGCCGCTCGTGGTTCGGCACCCACTTCTTTAATCCTCCGCGCTACATGCGGCTGCTCGAGCTGATTCCCACGCCGCAGTCCGATCGCGCGTTGATTGACGCGGTTGCGCATTTTTGCGACGTGCAACTCGGCAAAGGCGTCGTGTTTGCCAAGGACACGCCGAACTTCATCGGCAACCGCATCGGAACTTTTTCCGTGCTCAACGTGATGCGCCTGATGCAGGAATTGGATCTGAGCATTGAAGAAGTGGATGCGCTCACCGGGCAAGCCGTCGGTTGGCCGCGCTCGGCGACGTTCCGAACCATTGACCTGGTGGGGCTCGACATTCTCGGCCACGTGGTCGGGAACATGACTCAGAACGTGCGCGATGAACGCAGCGAATTGCAGATCCCCGACTTCTTCCGCCAGATGGTCGAACGAAAGTGGCTCGGCGACAAGACCAAAGGCGGCTTTTACAAGAAGGCGAAATCCGCTGGCGGCAGCGACGACCAGCGGCTGGCGCTGGACTGGAAGACTCTGGAATACCGTCCGCAGCAAAAGCCGAAGTTTGCCGCGCTTGAGATGGCCAAAAACGTCGAGGAGACGGCCCCGCGCCTGCGCATGCTGCTCGGCTTGGATGGAGCAGGCGGCGCATCGCAGAAGCCCGACAAAGCTACAACATTTTTGTGGACCGCCCTCTCCGATCTGTGGACCTATTCGGCAAATCGCGTCCCGGAGATCTCCGACTCCATCGTCGAAATCGACCGCGCCATGCGCATGGGTTTCGCCTGGGAACTGGGGCCGTTCGAGCTTTGGGATGCTGCGGGAGTGGAAGCGACCGTTGATCGCATGAAAAAAGAAGGCCGCCCAGTTGCCGCCAATGTGGAGAAGTTGCTCGCGTCAGGCAAAAAATCCTGGTACGCCGACGACGCCAAAGCCGCCTCGGGCAAACTTTACTTTGATCTGGCGACTGCCAACTGGCAACCGGTAACTGTTGCTGATGGCGTCTGGTCGGTCGAAGTCGCGAAAAAATCCAACAGCGTAGTGAAGACAAATTCCGGCGCTTCGCTCATCGACCTGGGCGACGGCGTAGGCTGCATCCAGTTCCACTCGAAGATGAACGCCCTCGGCGCCGACATCATCTCGCTCATTCTGCAAACGCTGAAACCGGGCGGCGCGGGCGACAACTTCGACGCATTCGTCATCACCAACGACGCCCAGAATTTCTCCGTCGGCGCCAACCTGATGCTGTTGCTCATGTCGATCCAGGAAGAAGAATGGGACGAGGTCGACATGGCCATCCGCCAATTCCAGGGAATGACGCAGGCCATTAAATTTTCCCCAAAACCCGTCGTCAGCGCGCCATTTGGCCTGACGTTAGGCGGAGGCTGCGAGCTTTCCTTGCACGCAGCTGCGCGCCAGCCTCACGCCGAACTTTACATGGGCCTGGTCGAGGTAGGAGTCGGCCTGCTTCCGGGCGGCGGCGGTTGCAAAGAAATGTTGCTGCGGGCCGTTGACAGCGCGGCTTCGATTCGTCCCGACGGCCGCGGCGATTCGGTTGAATCNNATCACCATGAACCGCGAGCGCGTGCTGAGCGACGCCAAGGCGCGCGCACTCGAACTCGTCAAAGCCGGCTACGAACCTCCCGTAATGCGCACCGACATTCCCGCTCCCGGCGAGAACATTCTCGCCACTCTCAAACTGGGAGCCTACATGATGCGCCAAAGCGAGTTCATCAGCGATCACGAACTGAAGCTGGCCACCAAAATCGCCGAAGTCATCTGCGGCGGCAATGTCACGCCAGGCATGCCCATCAGCGAGCAGTATGTGCTCGACCTGGAGCGCGAAGCCTTCAAGTCGCTTTGCGGAGAAAAGAAAACACAGGAGAGAATCCAGTACACGCTGAAGACGGGTAAGACACTCAGAAACTAGAACCGCTCGGATTCTAAGTGCAGTCGGGATGTTACAACAGTAACTCTGCGACGCTCGCCTCTTCATTTGAAGTGGTGGGACAATTTAGGCAATGAAGGTAATGCAGGCAGTCGCGGCGATCGCCGGATTTATTACCCCGATACTCGGCTTCGGGCTATGTGGTTGGTTTCTGATATTCAGGAATCGAGCAGTGGTCGAGCGGGAACGAAGTAAAAAAGAGAATCTTTGCATCGAAATCTTGGTATCCCGTCTTCCTTCGCGGTCTTGGAATATTCCTTTGGCTCTTTGCGGTGTATTTTGCCTACCTCATATTAAGCAAGTAACCAGTGGAAATCAGAATGGACAGTCAGGTTTTAAGTGATATCGGGAATTTGTCGCCAGCCAAGAGGATAACACCGGGAAGTGATCCAGAACACGCCGAAGGCAGGCAAGACATTGATAAAATTATCCTTATACGAAGATATTATACATAAGACGTTACGTATTGATTAAATTCCGTAACGTATGTACAATATACGTAGGAGATTACGTGTATGGCTTACGTTGAGCCAGCAACCGTTTTAGCCCCCCGCAGAATAGTTCATTCCGTCCAAACCCTCTACAACTCAGGGCCCGGAGGCTGGTCCGTAGCGCGCGTGAACTGGGAGAGCCAAGATCGAATCGGCATTCGCTGGAACGGTGGTGAAGGCCCTGGCGTAGGCAATCCGCAATCCCGCGGCAACGCGACGTGGTTCATTCTCCCCGACGAACTCAGCGAAGCTGTCTTGAATCGGATCGAGGAACTTGAAATGAATGGACCAGGCGGACTGCTCGAGGGGTACCTGGCAATGGCCAGAGATGTTGATGGGGAACGCGAAGCCGAAGAATGGTCGGAAGGAATAATTGGCGATGTATCCTCGGAGGGGTGAGGTCTGGTGGGTATCGTTTGATCCGTCGGTCGGCGGCGAAATTCGCAAAACTCGCCCTGCTCTGATAGTCAGTAATAATGCTGCAAATGCGGCCTTAAACCGTCTGGTTGTGGTTCCCTTCACGAGCAGGACAACGAATCTTTATCCCGGTGAAGCTTTGGTCACCCTCAATAATGAGGCGCAGAGTAAAGCCAAAGCCGACCAGGTCTCAACTGTGTCCAAGCAAAGGCTCCGCGGCAAGATGGGGATTCTTTCTGCGACGGATCTAGCGGCGGTTGAGAAAGCAATCCTTCAGCACTTGGCGATTCGCCATTAGCCACACAGACATTTGCCGGCGTCTGGTGCGTAATCAGAGGCGGCCCGTCAGGCTCGCCCCATTTCGCAGCGTATAATTCTCCCTATATTCAGTGAAGGATGGTAGGTATCCCTATGTCCGCAGATAACGGCAACCCCGCAAACGGCGCGAATAACTGCTCGAATGGCAACTCCGAAAACGACTCAAACGGCGACGGTTTCAACCTGGCTCTCAAGCCGCGGGCGGAGTGGCTGGCCAAGCGCCGCGCCGAAAATGAAGACGGCAACTTCTCCCAGATGCACTACGCTCGCCGGGGCGTCGTCACCGAGGAAATGCAGTGGGTCGCACGCCGCGAGAAGATCACCGCCGAACTCGTCCGCGACGAAGTTGCCCGCGGCCGCATGATCATTCCCGCCAACATCAACCATCCCGAGCTTGAGCCGATGGCGATCGGCGTAGCCTCGCTTTGCAAAATCAACGCCAACATCGGCAACTCGGCCGTCACCTCCAACGTGGAAGAGGAACTTAAAAAGCTGCACACCTCGGTCCACTACGGCGCCGACACCGTCATGGATCTCTCCACCGGCGGCGGAATTCACGAAATCCGCGAAGCCATCCTGCGCCACTCGCCTGTGCCCATCGGCACCGTGCCCATCTACGAAGCCATTTCGCGCGTCAAGCGCGTCGAAGACCTCAACGCCAGCGTCATGCTCGAAGTAATCGAAGAACAAGCGCAGCAGGGCGTCGACTACATGACCATTCACGCCGGCGTGCTCATCCAGTATCTGCCCATGGTTTCCAGGCGCATCACCGGCATCGTCAGCCGCGGCGGCGCGATCCTGGCTCAGTGGATGGCTCATCACCACAAGCAGAACTTCCTCTACGAGTGCTTCGACGACATCTGCACAATCATGAAGAAGTACGACGTCAGCTACTCGCTCGGAGACGGCCTGCGTCCCGGCTGCCTGGC
>PLHN01000509.1 GCA_003139975.1 Acidobacteriaceae bacterium | reverse complement strand
GGCGCGACCAAGCAGATGAACCATCCGACGATCGGACGCATCCCTTCGGGCGGGCACGTCGAGCGCGGCCTCTCATTTGACTTCAACCATCTGACGCCGGTTTCGTTTTTGCTGCGCGAGGCCGATTTCAGCACTGCAGGCGCGATCTCCGACGCTATCAACCGCGACTTCGGAAAGGAAGTGGCCACGGCCCGCGACGGCGGGCGGGTCGAAGTCGTGCCCGAGGCGACCGGCTTCAAGAACATGACTGCACTCGTGGCGAGAATCGAGAATCTGGCCGTCCTCGTACACCATCGCGCGCGCGTGGTCGTCAACGAGCGCACAGGAACGGTGGTGATTGGCAAAGACGTGCGCCTGGGCGCGGTTTCGATTCTGCACGGAGGTTTTTCCGTCCAGATTTCGACCGCATACGCGGTGTCGCAGCCGAATCCGCTGTCGGCGGGCAAGACCGAAGTCGTGCCCCAGTCGGAAGTGCAGGCGAAAGACTCGCCCGCCAAGCGGCTGGAGATCGGGGAAGGCGCGAGCATCGACCAGTTGGTCGGCGGGCTGGAAAGCATGGGCGCGAGCGCCCGCGACGTGATTTCGATTCTGCAGGCGATCAAGGCGGCGGGTGCGCTCGACGCCGATCTGGAGGTGATCTGATGAAACCCGACTTTGCCAACGCGCTCGGCCAGATTGCAACCACCACGGCTCNNCGAAGAGCGCGAAGGCGGCGCGCGACTTCGAGTCCGTGCTTTTGACATCGCTGTTCGATTCGCTGCAGAAAAGCTTTGCCTTCGATCCCCAGGACTCGACTCCGGGGGCGGGCGATTACCGGCTGATGGGAACGCGGGCGCTCGCTGAAGCGGTGTCCGCAGGCGGGGGGATCGGGATCGCGCGGCTTATCCTGCGCCATTTGCCTGTAACCAAGGTATCGGAGGGAAGCTGAACCGGGGTTTCGAGGGAAGGGCTAAAGTTTTCTCCGGCTCCGCCGATCTAGAAGTTGGGGCCTGGCGCGGCGAAAAAACGGGCCGGGAAACCCTTAAGGTTTTCTAAGAATCTGCCGATGCACATAGCAGGTGGGATCGGAGTGGCGTATGAGAGTTGATTTCACAAACCTTGGACTAGAACCACCGGAGAAAAGCAAACCGGGCCGGGCCGGGCAAACGGGTACGGCGGCAAATGCGGCCGCCACCCCAAGCGGGGCCAGTTCGACCGCCGACGCCAACGCGGGCGTCGACCGCGCGCGCTTCTCGTTTGATCAGGCACGAGTGCAGTCGCTTGCAAGGCAAGCGTTGGCCGCGCCGGAAGTGCGTCAGGAAAAAGTCGCGCCTTTGCAGCAGGCGGTCGCCAACGGCAATTACGCCGTCGACAGCGGCAAGGTTGCCGACGCGATGGCGGCTGAGAAGAGCCATGGAAGGATCCGGTAACGGTGGTGGGGCATGGATCCGCTGATTACCAACGGGATCGATCCCGCGCTTTTGCGCGTGCTCGAAAAGCGCGGGCACGAGCGCGACCCGGAGATGCGGCGCAGGCGTGCGCCTGCAGCGCCGCCCGCTGAGGACAAAGAAGCAGAAAACGAGTCTGACGCGGAGTCCCCGAAACACGAATTGGACGACCTGGCTTGAGTGCCTGCTGCGCCAGGATGAGGGGGAGACCCGAGGCGCGCGGGCTGAGCGGTGGTTTTTTACACGACGAGCGGCACCGATGAACGATCTCGACAACTCGCTTCCTGAACTCACGAAACTTCTCGACCAACGCCTAGCGGTGGTCGGCACGCTGGCGGAAAGTCTCGAAGCGAGCCGGCTGGCGCTCGGGCGGAACGACGCGGAGGCGATTGCGCGGGGCGCCGCGCATCAAGCTGAACTCTGCCGCCAATGGAGCCATTTGGAAGAACAACTGCGCGCCCAGGCCGCTCGCCGTCGAATTCAGGCCCCTGCCGCGGCTGCGGCCGATGCGCCGGACGCCGAACGCTCGCTGCAACTGGAGACGGACTGGCAGGCGCTGGCAACGCGTATCGGCTATTTGACGCGGGTGCACTGGTCGCTGTTGCGGCACATGCAACGCAGTTTGGCGGTTTGGAGCCGCGTCGCCGCCAGTTGCGCGCCCACCTATGCGCCCGTGGCCAGTTTTACTGTTCCACAGCCGAATCCGCGGGCGGGAGAATAATCATGTCGGGTTTGTATGGCACTCTCTCCATCGCTTTGAGTGCGTTGGCGACCAGCCAGCAAGCGCTTGAAACCACCTCGAACAACGTGGCCAACGCGAATACTCCTGGCTACTCGCGCGAGGTTCCGGTGCTCGAAGCGGGGGATCCGGTAGTCTTCGGATCGCTCAGCATTGGCACTGGCGTCGTGCTCGACAAAATCGAGAGCATGCGCGATCCGATTCTTGAAATCCAGCTGAACCAGGAAACGCAGCAGCAAAGCTCGTTGAACGCGCAGCTAACGCAATGGCAGCAGATTCAGACCAGTTTCAGCAGTGCAACCTCGGGCATTGGCGCCGACATCACCAACTTCTTCAATAGCCTCGGGCAGCTTTCGCCGGATCCCACCAACCTCGCGCTGCGGCAGGCGGTTTTGACCGCGGCCGGCAACCTGGCCACCGACTTCAACACTTCGGCCAACAATCTCCAAACGCAGCGCAGCAATCTCAACCAAACTGTGGTACAGGACGTCGGCCAGGTCAACACGCTGACGACCGAGATCGCCAGTGTCAACCAGCAGATCAGCAATCTGGAGAATGCGCAGCAGAACGCAAGCACGCTGGTCGACAAACAGACGAGCCTGATCCGCCAGCTTTCGGGACTGGTGGACGTGCAGGTGATTTCCACCGATCAGGGCATCTCTCTGACCACGTCGAACGGGACGGCTCTGGTGTCCGGGTCGCAAAGCTTCGCCCTCTCGACGCAGATTGGCTCCGATGGCAGCCAGCAGGTCATGTCCGGTACGCAGGACATTACCGGCACGCTGACCGGTGGAAGTCTCGCGGGCACGATCCAGATTCGCGACCAGGAGATCCCAAACGTTCTCAGCCAACTCGATCAGCTGGCGGCAGGATTTTCGAACGCGGTCAACGCGGCGAATGCGAAAGGCTACATTCTGAGCGACAGCAACCCGCCGACACCAGGTGGCAATATCTTCACGGCTCCGCCGGCGGGCGGGATCGGCGCCGCCGCGGCCATGCAAGTCTCCATCACGGATCCCTCGCTTATTGCCGCCAGCTCCGACGGCACTCCGGGAAGCAACGGCAATATCACCAATCTTTCCGCCGTGCACGATCAGGCCGTGGTCAACGGGCAGACGCCACTCGATTCTTATTCGAACCTGGTTTTCCAGGTGGGCAGCGCGACGTCGAATACTTCGGCCGATGCCGACGCCTCCAGCCAGATCCTGCAGCAACTGCAGGATCAGCGCGGCAGCGTTTCGGGCGTTTCCCTCGACGAAGAGGCTGCCAACATGGTGCAGTACCAGACCGCGTATCAGGCAGCGGCGCGCGTGGTTTCGACGGTCAACTCGCTGCTTGCCGATGCCGTCAATCTCGGCATCGATACGGCGGTGCAATAAAACCCGGAGGCGACTGAGCGATGCGTGTGAATCCGTATCCAATGCCCGATTTGCTGGCGGCACTCAACCAGACCGAACTGCAGGCGCAGCAGGACGAACTCGAAATTGCGACCGGGCGCAGCGTGAACGTGCCCTCCGACAATCCTGCGGCGGCGGCGCTGGAGGTCCAAAACAACGATCAGGCCACGTTCAATGCCGGTTATCTGCAGAACCTGACGACGATCAACGGCGAGCTCTCGGCCGCAGACTCGACGCTCAGTTCGGTCCAGACCGCATTGCAGCAGGCCATCAGTCTGGGTGTCGAGGGTGGGAGCGGCACGCTTTCCGCGAGCGACCAGGCCGCCATTGCCGCGCAGTTGCAGGGCATCCAGAGCCAGATCATTTCGCTCGCCAACACCTCTTATCAGGGAAACTACGTGTTCGGGGGTACGGTCACAAGCGAGCCACCTTACGCAGCGGACAGTTCCGACCCGTCGGGCGTGACCTACAATGGCAACGACGACGTCAATCAGGTTTCGGTCGGCGACGGATACAAGATTGCGATCAATCAGCCGGGATCGCAGCTTTTCTCCGCCTCCGGCAACAACGTGTTTCTCGCGCTCAACCAGCTGATTCAGGCCGTTGGTTCGAACAGCGGCATTGAAACCGCCGTCGCCAACTTAACGTCAGCCGCCAACTATCTTTCCGCTCAAGGCGTGTTTTACGGCAACGCTATGGATCAGGTGCAGTCTCAGACTACCTACCTGAATGCCGCCAAGCTGCAGATTGCACAACAGCAAAACACGCTGGGAGGTGTGGACATGGTCACCGCCGCAACCAATCTGAGCAGCGCCCAGACCGATGAGCAGGCCGCGCTTGAAGCGATCAGCAAGCTCTCGCAAAATATTCTGTTCGACTACCTGAAATAGAGGAAGCACGCGGGATCTGACGGACGGGACCGACAGGGAGAAGACGTTACAGCGTTTTCTTGCTCGCCAGCGCCCAGGCCGCCACGGCGGCGGCGTGCGTTTGCGCGTTTTGCAGACGGGTCTTTTCGGCCAGCAGGCGCCGGTGCACGACGGGCAGAAAGCGTTTCAGCTGTTCGAGGTGGCTGCGGTATTCGCGCGCTTCCTGTTCGAGCGCGGCCGCTTCGTCGCTGCCCCCTGAAGGGTTCACCGGGGAAGCTGGAGCAGCATTTGCCGCAAGGTTGCGCAGACACTCGCCCGCCCTCAGTAATTCGCCGAGCAAGGCCGAGAAATCACCCGCCGTAACGGCCGAACAGAGCTTTTGTTCCGGCCGCAAACGCGCGAGAACGGAGCGTACCTTCTGATTGACCTGGCGAAGGGTCAGGAGCGCGTCGGAGGGCATCATCCCTTCCAGTCCACGCGCACCGGGTCGCTCTCGGGACCTTCGCTGGAGCGCACGGCGCCGACCGCTGCCGTTGGCCTATCAGCCCGGTCCACCTCGACCCATGCTTCTCGTACCGCCAGCAGGTCCGTAATCAGCTGGGCGACCCCGCGTTTCGACGGATGAAATTGCGCCCACACCAGACTCTCGCGGAGAGTGTTGTAAAAATTGTCTAGGTCCCGGGCCACCTTGCCTCCTTTGGCAAAGTCCAAGGACGACTGTAAATGCCCGATCACCAGGATCGCGTGTTTGATGCGCTTCGTCCGCAGCTTGATGTCGTTCTTCTCGATGGCGTTTGCCACTAGCCGCAGATCTTCGATCATCTGTTCGTAAAGCCGTACCACTAGTTCTACCGGGCGCGCGCCCCGAACCGTCGCTTCTCGATACGACCGCTGAACATCCATAGCGTGCGCCTCGCGATTAGCTGCTACTGCTGCTCGAACCGCTTGTGCTGGCCCCGGAGGTCGGGGCGGTGTTCGAGTTCACGGTCACGCCTGTGCCCGACGAGCCGGACGACATCGCCCCTAGTGCCACGGTCACTTCCTGGAGCAGGTAGGGGTACTGTTCGAGCGATGCGTTGACCGTATTGAACTCCTGCTCCAACTGTTGCTGCTGGACCGCTAACTGGGTCTGAAAGTTGTTGATTTCGTTGGTAAGGTCAGTCTGTTGGTTCCGGTTCGCGGTCAGATCCTCGTTCAGAACACCTGTCGCCGCGTCGGTCAAATTGTTGAGGTCGTTGTTGAAGTTGTTGGCGAACCCGGTAAGGCTGGAATTCTGAAAGAAATTCTGCACGGCCGCGGGGTTGGTGGCGAGCACATTGCTGAACGAGGGGTGCGTATCGGTGGCGACTTGATTGACGGACAGAGTTCCGTCGTCGTTCATGTCAATGCCCAGAGCAGCGAGGTTGATCAGGCCACTGCTGACCGAAGTCGGGTCGGTAGTCGCGTAGGTCACGTCGGCCAGCAGGCTGGATTGCAAGACGCGCAAGGAAGTATCCGACCCGAGCGGACCGTCGGAGTTGGTGGCGGGATTGACGGTGAACTGGCTGTTGATATCGGTGACGACCGTATTATAAGCAGCGACAAAATTATTGACTGCGTTGGTGATGCCGGTTGCGTCCGGGCCCACCGTTACTTGCACCGGCAGGGCGGAATCGGCGCTTAACAGGTTCAGCGTCACGTCCGGGATCGCACCAGTCACCGTGTTGGTCGTGCTCGAATACGGGATGCCATTGATGGTGAAGTCGGCGTTGGTGCCGCCTACCGGCGGCTCAAAGGTCAGGTTGGTAGTGTTATTGCCCATGGCCAGCGCCCCTGGACTGCCAGTAGCCTGGCTATAGATTGCCAGGCGCGCGCCGCTAGCGTCGGTCACCACGCTGGCCGTGATACCCCAGTTGTTTGCAGTGCTCTGCGAATTGATAGAAGTGGCGAGGGTGGTAAGCGTGTCATTGCTGCCTGCCGTGATGGCAATGTCCGCCGTGGTGCCGCCCGAGCCTCCGATTTGCACTTGCAGGTCGCCGCTGGTCTGCCCGCTGGCCAAAATCGACGTGTCCGCGCTCGCCACCGAGGCCGTGTACACCGTCCCGGTTGACGCCAGCGTGCTCACCACCACGTTGTAGCTGGCTGCCGTCGCCCCCGTCTGGGCCGTCGCGGTGACGACCGCCGACTCCGATGAGCTGGCCGTTAGCCCTGTCATCGATCCCGTCGGATCGGAAAGGGTTTGCACAGCGCTCGCCAAACTGGCCAAATCGGTATTGATGTTGGTCATCGTGGTGGCCTGGGTTTGCAGGGTGGTCTGATCCGCCTTCCAAGCAGTCAATTGCCCGCTCTGGGCGGCCTGGAGCTCGGCGACAACCGCCGACACATCGATCCCATTTCCATTCAACAAACTCGCCGCGTTAAAGCTAATCCCCATGAGCTTCTTCTCCTTCGCTTCGCGCTGCTGCCGTGCTCGCGCTCTCGCGCAGTTTCGCCGCCTGTTGAAATTCCTGGGCGATTCCGCGCTCAACCGCCAGCTCTTCGTTGCTCGGCACTTGCAGAACCACGTTGTTGGCCTGGTCCAGATACTGCATGATTATCTGGCCCTTAATCTCGGGATCTTGGTGCACTTCGACTACATCTTGGGGCAATTCGCGGGTTGAGGTAGCACTTTTCGCGATGGAGCGTTCTTGTTTTGGCATACTTCCCGAAACGGGCTGGGGCGTGCGTTCTGCCGCGCCAGACTCGGGACGCGCTGGGACGCGATCCGAACTCGCTCTTGCTTTCGCAGCCTGTGCACTATTTGCTTGCTGAAAGCCGTCTAACGCACCGATGTTCATGGCCCGCTACTCCGGAATAGCAAAAAGGGAGGCGGTGTTGCCCGCCTCCCGATAGCCGAAACTGATCATCCCAACAGCTTCAGCACAAGTTGCTGCTGCTGGTTGGCCTGGGACAGNNGTCAGGTTCTGCGTCTGGTTGGTGATGACGCTGGAAGCGCTTTGCAGCCGGTTGACGGTTGCGCCTATGTTGCCACGAAGTTCGGCAACGGTTTGAACGGCGGTGTTGATGAGCGACAAGGCAGCTTGTGCGTCGCTGCTGGTTAACAGGTCGTTTACCGATCCGGTCGTGCCGCCGGTCAAGAACGAAGTGCCGAAGGTGTTGGCCCCCGACCCGGTAGTCGCGGTCGCGATGCTGTTGCCCGCGGTTCCCTTGGTTATAGCAGTGAGTGAGATCGAGGTTGCCCCAGCCGTTGCCGTTGCCGAGGTGTTGGCGGTTGCAGCGCTTCCATAGACATAATTAACGCCCGCGCCGCTTCCACCGTTGATGGCATTTGCCAGGTTGGCTAAGCTGGCAGCTTCATTGGCACCCACCAGTACCTGGACCGCATTGGCCGTGGGAGTGCCGAGGGCGCCGACGAAAGTGTAGGTTTGCGTGCCCACCGTCACCGTGTCGCCAGCGGCCGCCGACGGAGCCGTTCCCGTCGCCGTGCCTCCGGTGAAATCCACCGAGCCCCATGTGCCGGGTACTGCACCCGTTGCCGCGGTAGCGATGAAGTTGCCGCTGGTGCCCGGGGTGCTGGCTGTGAAGGCGAGGGTGGTTCCCGTGGAGGTTCCCGCCGTGACTTGAGTATTGGCCGTGGTGTTGGCGCTATATCCGTTGCCGCCCGTGCCGTTGACCGCAGCGGCCAAGTTTGTGAGGCCGGTTGCTTCGCTGGTGGCTACTACTTCATTTGCCGTCTCCGTGGTGCTGAGGGCATTCACGAAGGTGTAGGTTTGGCCGCCGACAGTTACGGTCGCTCCAGCTACCCCGCCCGCCAGGTTTCCGGCAGCGCCCCAATTCGCTCCAGAGGACGAATAACCGATCGCGTTTCCTGCGGTGCCGTTGACAAGCGCCTTGAGGGTGATGGTGGTTCCGGTGACCGCGGTGGCACTGACACTGGCGTTGGCTACGGTTCCAGCTCCATAGGCAATGCCGGAGCCGCCCGCCGCGCCGTTGATGGCAGCCTGCAGGTTCAGGATGGCTTGCGCTTCACTGCCGCCGAGGGCAACTTGATTGGCCGCTCCGGTGAGGGCAGTCACGAAGGTGTAGGTTTGGCCGCCGACCGTAATGGTTTGGCCGTTGGTCGGAGCTGCAACGGCGGTGAGCGTAGCGGTCGCCGCGTTGCCTTCCGTAAAGTTCGCTCCGGTCAGGGTGTCGGTGGCAGCAACGGCGGCAGGAGCCGGCGCTTGGCTCAGCGTGCCGGTAGCGGCGACCGCTCCGCCCAGGTTGAGGCCGGTGTCAGACAACGTGCCGGTGGTGACGCCGATGTTGCTGCTGCCGCTGGTGCTGCCATCACTCAAGAAGACGTTGAGCGTGTTCGCGGTGAACACCTGCCCACCGTTGTAGTTGGTGGTGGAACCAATGCTGTTAATTTCCGATTTGATGGATTGATATTCTGCGTCCAGCGCAACCCGTTGCGAGTTGGACACCGTGTCGGTGGCGGATTCAGTGGCCAGGGTGACGGCGCGGTCGAGTAGGGTGGTGACCTGGGACAGCGATCCGTCTGCCACCTGCAGTTCGCCGACGCCATCGGTCGCGTTGCTCGCCGACTGGGTGAGGGCGGTGATGTTGGCCTGCAAGCCGTTGGCGATGGCCAAGCCGGCAGCGTCATCGGCGCCGCTATTGATGCGCGAGCCTGACGACAGCTGCTCTAGCGTTGAATTGAGGCTGCCGCTGGTAATGTTCAGCTGGTTTTCCGCAGCAATCGCAGCAATGTTGTTCAGAATGGTAAGTGCCATTGATTTTGCTCCCCTTTGGTTCCGATTTGGGATCCGTCCCCGAAATCCTCCCGGAGCTCGTTCCGTTTGTCCTGCGGAACCTTTCGTGCTTCACTCTGGACATCGGCATGCCGGCTGACGGCTTTATTTCCACAGGTACCGTGCGGCATAAGCCTTCGGTAACCGCGCTCGCCGTTCGCCCTTTCTCCGCGTCATTCCTTCTTCTGCCGATCCTTATTGATGGAGCCTTCTTACCGGTCGGCTTATCCGCTGTGGAGCGAATCATGATTCATCTCACTCGCCTCAACAATCATCCGCTGGCCGTGAACTCGGACCTGATCAAGTTCGTCGAACAATCGCCGGATACGGTGCTTACGCTGGTCAATGGCGAAAAGATCGTGGTACGCGAAAGCGCCCAGGAGGTCCTGGAACGTGTGGTTCACTTTCGCCGCTCCGTCCTACAGGGCATCATGCTCTGGTGGGACAATCGCGCCGCCCTGCCGCCTACGGCCGAGGGCGCGGGCTCCTCGCCCGAGGAGAAGTAGGAGCCGACATGGATAAGGCGACCCTTGCCGGTCTGGTGCTCGCTATCGGCGGGATTTTGCTCGGCCTTTTGATTGAAGGCGGCAATCTCGGCCAGGTGGTGCAGCCTACCGCCGCCATGATCGTCTTTGGAGGCACGCTGGGCGCCGTGCTGATCCAATACCCGCTGGCGGTTGTGCTGACCGGTTTCAAGCGGCTGGCACATGTGTTTGTCGAACCGGGTCAAGATGCGCAGGCAACCATCGCCGTGCTGGTCAAATATGCGAACCAGGCCCGGCGGGAAGGAATCGTTTCGCTCGACAAGGAAATCGCGGCTGTGCCGGATCCTTTTCTTCGCCGCGCGCTGATGCTCGCCGTCGATGGCACCGAGTCCCAGGAGCTGCGCAAGATTATGGAGCTCGAGCTCGACAATAAAGAAGAGCACGAGGAAAAGATTCCGCAAGTCTTTGAATCCGCCGGAGGTTTTTCGCCAACCATCGGAATCATCGGGGCGGTGCTCGGGCTGATCCAGGTGATGCAGCATTTGGACAAGATTGACGAAGTAGGGCGCGGAATCGCAGTCGCATTCGTGGCTACGATTTACGGCGTCGGGGCGGCGAATCTTTTCTTTTTGCCGGCAGCCGGAAAGCTCAAGATCCGAATCCGGGAGGAACAAATCATCCGCGAGATGACGCTGGAAGGGGTGCTTTCCATTCTCGAGGGCATGAATCCGCGCATGGTCGAGGTCAAGTTACTCGGCTTTCTCACGCACGCGCACGAAGCAGCGCCTCAATCGGAAGAATCGAACTCATGAGCCGGCGAAAAAAACGCACGAGCCACGCCAACCATGAACGCTGGCTGGTTTCCTACGCAGATTTCATTACCTTGCTGTTCGCGTTTTTTGTGGTGCTCTATGCTTCTTCTCAAGTGGACAAGCGAAAAGTCGGAAAGCTGGCGCTCGCGATCCAGGTCGCGTTTCAGGAGATGGGCGTTTTCCAGGCTTCGACAACGCGAGTGCCCGTGGACGTCAACGATCCCATGCCGTTCAGTACCGTGCAGGTCGTCGACAACATAGAGAGGACCGGGGGTGTGGCTCGGATCGCGTCTCACCCTGAGGGCACGCTCGGGAGCGGGAAGGAGAATGGCGATTTGGCGCAGCTGCAGACTGAGTTGGAAACAACCTTGGCTGCGGAAATCAAGCGCAAGGAAATTGCCATGCGCCGCGAACCCGACGGCTTAGTCATCAGTTTGCGCGAAGTGGGATTCTTTGAGAGCGGTTCGGCGGAGATGAAATCAGCCTCGCAGCCCGCTTTTGATCGTATCGCCAATCTGCTTCGCCAGCACAATTGCCGGGTGCGCATTGAGGGTCACACCGACAACGTTCCCATCCACAACGCGCAGTTTTCCTCCAACTGGGAGCTGTCCACGTCCCGCGCCACCGAGATTGTGCGGCTTTTGATTGTCCGCGAAGGGTACAACCCCAATCGGCTCGGCGCCGCCGGATATGCTGAATTTCACCCCGTTGCACCGAACGCCACGGCGGAGGGCCGCGGGTTAAACCGGCGTGTCGATATCGTTGTTCTCGGGCAAGATGCAGCGTCTGTCCCCGCGCCCCAGCAGACCCCGCCGACGGCTGCGGCCGCTCGCTAGCCTTGCTTCTGCTATTGACCGGTTCCCGATACGCTTACGAATTGCGGGCTGGAGAAATCGCTATCGCTGTTATAAACATCACCCGCGACCGAGCCCGCTGATTTGGGTGAGAACTCGATCTCAATCGCGCAACTCTTGTGCGTTCCCAGGGTCGCCGGGCAATTGTTCCCAGACACGATAAACTCAGCGGTTGGAATCATCTCCCCGATCAGCACGGATTTTGAATTCTGGTTCGTGATCGTAACCGTTTGTGCCGCGCCCGTCGTGCCCACCTTCTGGTTTCCAAAGGCAAGCTTCTGCGGCGAAAGCACTATGCCGAGCCCATTTGCGACCAGATCCACACGCTCCGGACTTGCCGGATCGCTGCTCACAACCATCAGCGCTCCCGGCCGCGCACCCGACGCTTTTGGCTTGAAGGTCACGTTGATCGTGCAAATCCCTTGCGCCGCCACCGACGATCCGCAGTTGTTCGACGTTGTGTAGTCATTCATAGCCTTGATCGAACTGATCGTGACTGCCTTCGTCCCAGTGTTCGTCAGCGTAACGGGCAGCATGTTGGACGAGCCCAGCGGCGTGTTGGGGAAGACGAGCGGCGCCGGTGCCGGCGAAAGCTCGACCTCCGATCCGACCCCGCTGACCTCGACCGTTTGCGGGCTGCTCGGGTCGCTGTCCGTGAACGTGATCTTCCCCGTTCTTTTCCCGGTCCCATTCGGCACATAGGTCACGCAGATGCTGCACGCGGGCGTGCAGCTGCCGTCCGCGCTCTGCGGACTCAGAGTCGCTCCCGCCGAACAGTAGTCTTGAGAGCCGGTTGAGCAGTCTACAACCGCGGGGCAGCTTTGGTTGATGGCGAACTGCGGGCTCGCGCTCGCAATGGAATCGATGGTCAGCATCGTCGGTCGTGAGTTATAGAGCTCCAGATGGCGCGTGATCGCCGTGCTCGCCAGGTTCTTCACGCCCGTCCCCATCTCGGCTTGTGTCGCCGAAACCAGCGGGCAGGTTCGCGTCGTTAGAATGAGCGGCGGCAGCGGTTTCTGATTGAAATTGAAACTGTCCTCCATGTCGTTGGCGCCGGCGTCGCGCGTGCTGAGCGCCGGAAGGTTAAACCGCTTTTCGATGAACTTCAGCACCGACGAAAATTCATACTGCGTGGTCGAAATGTAACCTGGCCGCGCGTATGGCGAGATGATCAGCAGCGGCACGCGCGGCCCCAGGCCGAACGTGTCTACATCGGGCGGGGCAACATGGTCATACATGCCGCCAAAGTCGTCCCACACAATGAACACCGCCGTTGTATTCCACAAAGCCGAGTTGCTCATGATCGCATTCAACTCGGTCACCGTTGCATTTTCGCCTTCGCAAGTGCTCGAGTCCGGATGCTCGCTCTGCCAGTCCGGTGTAATCACCCAACTCACGGATGGTAGCTGATTATTCTGCACATCGGAGACGAAGTTGCTCGTGTCCACGACCTTCGCCCAGTCGGCTCCGTTGCGGACTTCGTTGATCGCATCAAAAGTCGACCAGATGTATCCCGGGTCGGTGCTCGGCGGGGCATAGTATTTCCAGCTCACGCCAGCGTTGTCGAGCGAGTTTGCCATGGTGGTGACGCCGCTCAAGCACGGAAACTCGGCCGTGACGATGCCATCGGGTTGCATCATACGCACAAGTTCGCCCGCCGGCGCATCGCATCCCCAACTGTTGCCGCTGGCCGTGCGGAATGGGTTGTCGAGCACGCCAAACGAATCGGCGGCAATCGTGTAAAGGTGATTGGGCATGCTCGGCCCATGCAGCGACGAGAACATTCTCGCTCCCAGCGCGAAATGCCTTGCGTACGCAAAGTAGTTAGGGATGTCGGCGCTCTCGAACTGGCGGCAGGTCAGGAAATCGCCGAACAGATCTCCGCTCGGTTGGAAGCCCAGATCGATGAGATCGAACTGATTCATCTTCCCGCCGTTGATTGCCAGCAGCGCCGCTTCATAGCTGTGGTCGATGTCGTGGGGATAGCGATCGGCGGCGCGCGTCATCGGGATCGTTTGTCCCGTGGAAAGTGCGCACGTTTTCGTCCCGTACGTCGAGGTATATGCCCCGAACATGTTGTCGAAGGTGCGATTCTCTTTCACGATGAAGACGACGTGATCGATCTTCTGAATGCCAGAAGTGTCAGGCTGCTGGCCAAATGCGGCGGGAAGGATTGGGCAGGCTATCAGGGGAACGAGACCGTAGATTCCGATGCGAAAGCGAGAGACCAACATGAGGGTTACTCCTGAAGAAGGTACCCGAGCGTGGAGTAATGTTGCTGCGGCCTTTCTGAGAAGTCAAGCCCGCCAGTTCAATCAAAGCCATGCGGTTTTCATTGCCTTGGCCTGTCCTCAAAGCAACGTTTCTCTAATCTTTTGCTAATTCTCTCTGCTCCCTTCGTTACCGGCATAGACCCTTCGGAATCTTCCGCAGTTGCTTCAAACACATTAACCTCGAACTTAGCTGGGAGGATGTCTTGGCTGGTAAGCGAAATAGCAATTCTGCCGTTTCCGGGAAGTTGAAGACCGCGATTTCGGACTTGCGCGCCCTTGAAAAGCTCCTGCATTACGACGAGTTGGACCCACGTCTGCTCGACGACTTTCGGGATGCGCTGAATCGCGTGCGCAACATTGCCTGGGCCGCGCAGCAGTCGCTTGCTTCAAAGCTGTCTGAGCAAGGGAGCGCTGGCGTAGACTCCCTTTTGGCTGCCGAGCGGATTCGCGCTGCGTACCACCTCTGCTGCGCTATACAAGAAGACTTGAGCCACGAAGAAATCGACTTCCAGAAAGGCCAGCTCTCGGAGTTGCACACGGTAGCTGCCGCGCTTACCCGGCAGATCGGCGATCGTCTATGATGACGGTCTCTGATCACGATCTTTGATCGAGGTCCACTTCTCTGATCGGCTCGGCGGTCTCCGGCCCTAACCGGCTTTTCTGGCGCATTCCCCGCACGGGCAGACTTCGCGCAGGTACGCCCAGGAATAAAGTCCCAGATCGTGATTGTCGTTCCAGGAGAACTTCAGTGCATACTTGCCCACCGGTTCGGCGGCCAGCGCTTTGACCGCCGGCTTGAAGATCGGCAGTGTGCCCGGCGCCGGTTTTTCGGGTTCGCCAGCTTTCCGCCCCGCCTTGCCGCGCTCCTCTTCGCAGAGCGCGCAAGGGCACGCATCCCGCAGGAATTTGAACGTATATACCGACCGGTGGCCGTCCTTCCACTCAATCTGCACGCCCTCGCCTGTCGTCAACTGGACCTTCACCGATTTCGGATCGTTCTCCAGCCGGGGCGTTGCATCGAGCAGAAACATACAATAAGTATCGCACGGCCGGGATGTACAGAAGTGTGGCGCGGACACTCCTGTCCGCGCCTGCTAGCGCCGAAAAAGAGCGGGGCGGAGGCGATTTGTCGCCATCGAAAACTCAGCCCAACGATCTATGCAGAATCACTTTCGGATCGCCCGCCCGCCCGCCGACGTGCGCTACAGTATAATCTTCGCGCCGAGATGAAACGGTATGACTGACACCGCACAAACTAGAAAAGACGCGGCCTCGGAGGCGAAGACCAAGATGGAGATTGGCGACATCCTCAAGATCCTGCCGCATCGCTATCCTTTTCTGCTGATTGATCGCGTGCTTGAACTGGAGCGCATGAAGAAAATAGTTGCGCTGAAGAACGTGACCATCACCGAGCCATTTTTCCAGGGACACTTCCCCGACAAACCAATCATGCCGGGCGTATTGATTGTGGAGGCGATTGCGCAGGCAGGAGGATTGCTCCTGCTAACGGAAGTCCCCAATCGCGACGACATGCTGATGGTATTTACGGGCATCGAGAAGGCGCGGTTTCGCCGTCCAGTCGTGCCCGGTGATCAGCTGCGCATCGAAGTCGAAGTGCGGGCATGGCGCCAGACCGCCGCGCGTTTGGAAGGCAAGGCTTACGTAGACGGAACAGTCGCTGCCGAATCTACCGTGACGTGCCGCCTGGTGCCACGGGCGATGGGCTCGGGAGCCGCGGAGACGGCGGGAGGAGATTTGTAACTTCCAATTTGTAATTTGTGATTTCACAATCGCCAGTCTCAAAAACAAATTGCAAATCACAAATTACCAATTACAAATTCCGCGATGTCCATTCATCCCACTGCGATTCTCGACCCTGCCAGCAAAGTACATCCCTCGTGCGAGGTTGGTCCCTATTGCGTGCTTGGTGCCGGCGTCGAACTCGGCGAGCGTTGCCACCTGCTCTCTCATGTAGCGATGGAAGGCCCCACAAAAATCGGAGCCGACAACCGTTTCTATCCTTTCTGCTCGATTGGCCTCGCCCCGCAGGACATTTCTTACAAGGGCGAACCGACGCGTCTTGAGATTGGCGACCACAACGAGATTCGCGAATATGTAACCATCAACCGCGCCACTACCAAGGGCGGGGGCGTGACGCGCGTTGGCAGCCACAACTTGATCATGGCCTACACGCACATTGCCCACGATTGCCACATCGGCAACCACATCATCATGGCCAATGCGGCCACCCTAGGCGGGCACGTCACTGTGGAGGATTGGGCTACGGTGGGCGCTCTGTGTCCAGTGCACCATTTCGTGCGGATCGGGACCCATGCGTTCATCGGCGGCGGTACGACCATCACGCGCGATGTGCTGCCGTTCTCGAAAACCTCGGCCGAACGCGGAACGCATGCCTACGGTTTGAATGCGGTCGGTCTGGAGCGGCGCGGCTTTACGAAAGATCGCATCAAGAAGATTCATCACGCGTACAAGGTGCTGCTGGCCTCGAAACTGAACACGTCGCAAGCAATCGAGAAGCTGAAAAACGAACCCGACCGCGCGGACGATGTTGAGATGCTAATCCGCTTCATCGAAGAGTCAGAGCGCGGCGTCATTAAGTAGCTGCCAGAACAAACGCGGGGGCTTGAGATAATCCGTGGGCCCACTGATCACCTGACGTTGGCCACTGCGTGCAGGCCGCCTGTCCCCGCGCTACTTACAGTAGATTCTTACTTTCTTTCCGCTCCCCTTCTCAATTTCAATCGCGGAGTCTTCGCCCAAATTTTCCCACTTCTTGGGGTCGAAGGGGCCGTCTTCGGAAAGGTCAATTCCCTGCTCGGCCAATCTCTCACGAACTCGCGTCGGGAGTACGGCCAGCAGATTGCTCCCTGAGCGGGCAAAGGCCAGCGGAATGCGAACGTTGACCTGCTTCTCATCCGGCTTGTCAATCGCAATGTGCAGAAAGCGCGGTTTGGCCGCCGACGCATTCGACGGCAAAGACGGCGCTCCCCCGGGTTTCGCTTCGGCGGCTGGTTGCGATGAGAGTTTTTCCAGGAGCTTGTCGGCGTCTTCGGGCGTAATTTTGCCTTCAGCCAGCATTTCCAGGACTTTTCTTGTTTCGGCGGACATAGTTTCTCCTTGATGGTTTCTTTGTTCGTTTAGCTGAGTTTTTCGAGCGCTTCTTCCACAGTGAGTTCACCATGGGCGAGTTGCTCGAGGACGTAGAGATTGGGTGAAGGCGCGGCGAAATTCTGGTCCAGCGCGGCCCCGATCGCGTTCAGGCGGTTTTTCACCGTCGGGTAACTGATGTCGAATACCTCCTCCATTTTCTTGATCGAGCCGTGGTGGCGAACGAAGGACATGACAAATGCCTGATCGTCCACGCTGAGCCGCGCCAAAGGCGAGACCTCGAAATTGCCCTCCACCACGAGTTTGCACGATGGGCATGCCATGCGGGTGATTTGCAGAGGACGCGTGCAATCTGAACATTGGGCTTTCGAAATATCCATTAGAACCTCGGCATATAACGTGACTATAATCAACTACAAACTTAATTTTGTCAATACAAAAATTGAGTTATTTAATCATTATCTCGGGGCCCCTTGGGCGAGCAATCCCTAACCACCTCGTTTTAAATGGCTTGCGCATGTCACTCCCGGTCAAGATTGGTCTCATAGCAGGCAACGGCAAGTTCCCCTTCCTTGTGCTGGATGCGGCACGAGCGCAGGGGTGTGACGTCGTGGTAGCTGCGATCAAGGAAGAGGCGTTCCCGGAGATCGAAACGAAGGGTGCCGCGTCGGTTCACTGGCTATCGCTGGGTGAGCTGTCGAAGCTCATAGACACCTTCAAAGCCGAGGGTGTCACGCGCGCCATCATGGCCGGTCAGGTCAAGCACAAGCAGATTTTTTCCGCGATCAAGCCCGATTGGCGGCTGGCGAAACTGCTGCTTTCGCTAGGGACGCGGAATACAGATTCGCTGCTCGGCGCAGTGGCGAAGGTGCTGGCCGAGGAGGGCATCATGCTGGAAAATTCGACGGCCCTCCTCGAACCGCTGCTGGCGAAATCAGGCGTGCTGACTCGAAGGGTTCCAAACGAACAGGAACTGAAGAATATCGAGTACGGACGCCTGGTTGCTAGGAGACTGGCAGAGTACGACATTGGCCAGACGGTAGTGATTGCCGAAGGAGCATGTGTTGCCGTCGAGGCCATGGAAGGCACGGACGCGACGATAGAGCGAGCCGGCCAGATCATGCGCAGCCTGGATTCCGAAAGTTGTCATTCCGACCCCGAACGAAGTGGGGGGGAGGAATCTGCAGTTCTTCACGCTTCGCTGCTCAGCCGCGCGCTCACCGTGGTGAAGATTGCCAAGCCGGCGCAGGATATGCGATTCGATGTCCCGGTAATCGGCTTGGCGACGATTGACGCCATGAAGCGTGCGGGAGCAAGCTGCCTGGCAGTAGATGCAGGCCGTTGTTTACTGCTGGATGGTGAAGCCATCGCACACGCAGCCGACGATGCAGGAATCAGCGTGACCGCGGGATGAGGGAATAAACAAACGACCGCAGCAGGAGGCGGAACGATGACTGAAACCGCTCGGATTGCCGACGAGTTGCGCCGCGCCTTTGACGGAGAAGCATGGCACGGCGATGCGCTGTTCGAAGTCCTAAAAGGTGTGACGGCCGCGCAGGCCGCTGCGCATCCGCAGCCAAACGCGCATAGCATCTGGGAACTGGTGCTGCACATTGCGGCCTGGGACGGAGCCGTTCGCCGTCGCATGACTGGAGTAGCAGTTGTCCTCTCGAACGAGGAGAATTTCCCGCCAGTTGCCGATACCAGCGCTACAGCCTGGCAGAAAGCGCTCGAACACCTGCGCAGGACGCATGAGGACCTGATCGATGCAGTGCAGAAGTTTCCCCAGTCATCCTTGACCAAACAGGTTCCGGGCAAGCGGGGCGCGCATTACACGTTCTATTTCATGCTGCACGGCTTGGCGCAGCATGCCGCGTATCATGCGGGACAGATTGCGCTGTTGAAGAAGATGTAGCGCGACAGAACCGTATTGCGGTCCCGGGCGACGGAGCCGAATGATTCCCACCGTAATTACAGAGTTTGGCCTTTGCTATCGGTGCACGAACTGCGAGAATAGCAAGTTGTTTTCACCCCGGAGACCAGCCTGAGTCAGGAATCCACCATCAATGTTGCCGTCGTTGGCGTGGGCGCGTTTGGACGCAACCACGCTCGCGTGTATCACTCGTTACAGCAGGCTGGCAGCGTGCGGCTGGTTGGCGTTGTTGATCCCGATACTTCTCGAGCCGATTCGGTCGCGCACGAGTTTGGCTGCAAGGCCTTTGGCTCGGTGTTCCAGATGCTCACCACGCACAGTGAGGTCCAAGCTGCGTCGGTGGCGGTTCCAACCGTGCTTCACCTCGAAGTGGCGCGCTCTCTGATGGAAGCCGGTGTGGACGTGCTGATCGAGAAGCCGCTTGCCGCCTCGCTGGCGGAAGCGGATGAACTGGTACGAGTGGCTGCGGAGCACAAACGCATTGCGCAAGTTGGTCACCTGGAGCGCTTCAATCCCGCTGTGCGCGCGACGCTGCCGGTGATTCGCAAGCCAATGTTCTTTGAAGTGCACCGGCTCAGTGTGTTTACGCCGCGAGCGCTTGACGTTGACGTGGTGCTCGATCTGATGATCCACGACCTTGATATTGTGTTGACGTTCGTGCAGTCGCAGGTCAAGGAGATCCGGGCGGTTGGGCTGCCGATTCTCTCGGGCAAAGTCGATATTGCCAATGTGCGCGTCGAGTTTGAATCGGGCTGCGTCGCCAACTTCACCGCCAGCCGGGTCTCAACCGAGCGGGTCCGCAAATTGCGCTTCTTTCAGGAAGGACAATATATCTCGATCGATTACGGGCGGCAGGATGTGCTGGTGTTTTCGGTCGGTCGCGGAGAGCAACCAAGCGCGAATCCGCAAATCCAGGTCGGGAAACCGTCGATTGTGGCCGAGGAGCCGTTGCTGGCAGAAATCAAGGCGTTCCTCGAAGCCGTAGGCTCGCGAACGGACCCTGTTGTTTCGCTTGAGGATGGGCGGAAGGCGCTCGCGCTGGCTCTTGAGATCCTGGCAGAGATCGTGCGGCATGCGGGGCGAATCGGAGTCACAGCGTAGCGCGCCAGAACACAGTTCCCCACGCGGATGCACGGAGAAGACTGCATTTCGCTCTCTTCGTTGTTCATTACTCAGGTACTCACTTGGGCCGCGCAAAAAATGCGACAATAGACAATAACGCCGCTAGTCCCACTGTTTACGTAACTTTACGCAACACCTTACGCAACTGCGGGGCTTGTTTGCGGCTCTAAGTTTGTAGTCGCTGCCTGATGCCAGTCACCCAAATTCCGTCCCGCGATCCCTCTTCGTCGTCCCCGGCTTCGACTGAGCACCGAGACCTTTTCGAAGCACAGCATTGGGAAACGGCCTACCGGCAGTTTAATCCGGACGATGTTCCGCATCTTCTGATTCAACTGCAGGATGACCTATCGCGGGCGCGCAAGCGGGAAGCGATCTGGCTGTCGATCATCCTGCACCTTTTCATCGTAATTTTGCTGTGGAATAGCGAAAAGCTGGTCGCTTGGTTGCCGCATCGGACAATCCCGTTGGAGCTGCGTGCGGATGTGGACCGGGATAAAGATGCAACGTTCCTGGAGTTGCCGCCGGATCAACAGAAGGTAACGCGCCGTCCGGACTCAAAGTTCATCTCGGATAAGGACCGGATTGCTACGAGCAAGGCTCCGCAGATCAATCGCGAAGAGCTAAGAAAACTTCTCCAAAGCACGCGTCCGGGACCGCCGGGGCTAAGCGGCCAGCAAGCGCCGCCGGCGCAACCTCCGCCGCAAGCTGCACAGAACCAGGCTCCGCCACAACAGCCGCAGCAACCCGCGCCGCAGCAAAACCCGCAGCCGGGATCGGGATTTGCGCAACCACGACAGAACGACCAGGTTGCGCAGTTGCAGACGCCTCCGCAGGGCGGGAGCCGAGTTCCGAACTTCAATTCCTCCATGACGCCGGGGTCGGCCATTGAACAGGCGACGCAGGCGGCGGCCGCGAATCGCGGACACTATGCCGGACGCGGAGATGCCGGTGATTACGGATTTCCGCAAGGCCGAACCGGGGCGAAGGCGTTGGATCAGGCGGAGATTCTGACCGACACGATGGGTGTGGATTTTGGCCCATATCTGACGCGGGTGGTTCAGGTAGTGAAGGCGAACTGGTATAACCTGATGCCGCCGTCGGTGTACCCTCCGATTCTGAAGCAGGGCAAGCTGTCGATTGAGTTCGTGATCCAGAAAAACGGCGACGTCAGCGGTATGACGCTGCATACGTCGTCGGGCGATGTGCCGCTCGATCGAGCGGCGTGGGCCAGCATCACGGCGTCTAATCCGTTTCCGCCGCTCCCGAAAGAGTTTCCGGGACAGATTTTGGGATTGCGGTTTTATTACTTCTATAACCTTCAGCCGAATGATTTGAAGTAAGCGGCACTCTTCCCACCCGAGCAAACCACCGTCGTGATTCAGGACAAATTGCCTGCCGGAACGCGTGTCGCTTCAGATTGCTTTACTTTACGTATCGTGTTTCCTCGCCTTTCGACCACGGATTGTACCTAGCTACGAAGTGCACCCGTTCCTTTCGGGTGGGATGATCGAAGAACCAGATCTTGGCAAATTCACTCGGATCAGGGTCGGCCAGGTTCTTCTCTCCACTTTTCTGGAAGTAGTGGGCCGCGACCTGGTTCGGGTTAGGTACGATTCCGTGGATCACCTCGAGGCCATAACGGTCCGCCTCGTGCTCAAAATGGCGGCTGACGGCGTTGAACACGGGAGTCGCCAAGAATGCGAGCACCGTGATTACGAACATCAAGGCCGGGAGTGACGCCCAATCCCGCAGGTCACGAATCCCCCATTGCTGACCCCATTGCGCCAGCATCGCGCGCGAAAGACGGTACCCGAGGTAGAGCAAGAACAGCAGAATGATGGCGTCGATGGCAATCTCTTTGGGAATGTGATGCAAGACGTAATGCCCCATCTCGTGTCCGAAGACAAATAGCGTCTCCGGGACGGTCGCCTTGGCGATCGTGTTGTCCCAAACGACGACGCGCTTGGATGCGCCAAAGCCGGTGACATAAGCGTTCAGACCGGTTGTCTTCGAACTGGCGGGAGGAGGAGAGTATTCCAGAATTGTGTCCTGCGGAGATTCGCCGACACTGGGTTGGGCCAGAGCGGGAGCAGCGCTGGTCGGGGCGGGCGCGGAGTTGGCAGGACTGGTCTGCGCCGCGGTAATTGCCGGGAGCGCGCTTGCGAAAAGGCAAAGCAGAACAATGAAGCGCAGGTCTTTCACGGTGTCTCCTCCGGTCCGAGATTATGCCAGAACATCGGTCACAAGGGTGGAGAGGAAACTGGGCAGATGGCGACTGTTATGTGGAGAAGGTGATGATTCCGGGGTAATCGCCGCGTAGGCATTGAAGGTGCACGAATGAGATGAATTCGGTAACATAGGAGCATTGCTTGTGTCGATGCAGCCGGATCGGCGTGCGTCTAAATCCAAGTGCATAGAAATCAGACTATGAAGATTCGACAGGAAATCCCGCATTTTGTTTGGCTGTTTATTTGCCTACTGACGCTCGTGCTTTGCCTGCCCGTTTTTGCGGATGATGTGCCGGACGCGCTGCGCCCGCCGAAGGGGGCGCAGATGGCGCTGGTGGTTTTTGAGGACATGCAATGCCCGCAGTGCGGACGCGTGGCGCCCCTGCTCGACCAGGCCTCACACACCTACAAGATCCCGCTGATCCAGCATGACTTCCCGCTTCCCATGCACAACTGGTCCCTGGATGCGGCAATTCTGGCGCGCTACTTCGACACGCATTCGAAGGAGTTGGGCAACGAATTTCGCCTGGAAGTGTTTCAACATCAGTTTGAGATCATGCCGCAGACCTTGCACGGATTTGCGGAAAAATTCGCTACTGAACACAAGGTGGGCCTGCCGTTTGCGATCGATCCGGATGGAAAACTAGCGGCGTTGGTGAAGGCGGACAAGGATCTGGGCATGAGCCTGCACATTCAGCACACGCCGACGATCTACATTGTCAGCAATAAGAAGGGCGGGAAACCGTATGTCGAAGTAACCGACACCACGCAGCTTTATGTGATGATTGATGCCATGAAGTAGGACGATTGCAGAGGTAAGAGGTTAGATTGCAGAGGTGAAACCCAACGCTCTGAAGGCTTTTACCTCTGCAATCTAACCTCTGACCTTTGCTCTATTCTTTCCACTTCTTGAAGAGCAGTGCTCCGTTCGTTCCCCCGAAACCAAAAGAATTCGACATGGCATATTCGAAGGTGGCTTTCCGTGCCTGGTTGGGGACGAAATCCATGCTGTCGGTTTCGGGATCCTGATTTTCCAGGTTGATGGTTGGCGGCAGGATCTGATCGCGTAGCGCCAGCACCGTAATTCCTGCCTCCAAACCGCCTGCTCCGCCCAGCAAGTGGCCGGTCATGGATTTGGTGGAACTGACCGGCACGCGCTTCCCAAACAGGTTGCGAATGGCGTGTGCTTCTAGCGTGTCGCCGATGGGTGTCGAGGTGCCGTGGGCGTTGAGATAGCCGACAGCGTCCGGTTCCAGTTTGGCGTCGCGCAGCGCATTGCGCATGACGCGATAGCCGCCTTCATGCTCGGGCGCGGGTTGCGTCATATGATAGGCGTCCGCGCTCATGCCATAACCGACGATTTCGGCCAGGATGGTCGCGCCGCGGCGGCGGGCATGCTCCAGTTCTTCCAGGATCAAAATGCCGGCGCCTTCACCCATGACGAAGCCGTCGCGATCCTTGTCCCAGGGACGGCTGGCGCGAGCCGGATCGTCGTTGCGGGTGGAAAGCGCGCGCATAGCAGCGAATCCGCCTACGCCCATGGGAGTGATGGCGGCTTCAGCACCACCTGCGATCATGACGTCGGCATCCTCGTGCTGGATGATGCGAAAGGAATCGCCGATGGAATGAGCGCTGGTGGTGCAGGCCGTGGCCGTGGCTTCATTGGGGCCTTTGGCGCCGTACTTCATAGAAACATGTCCGGCGGCGAGGTTGATGATGGCGGCGGGGATGAAAAAGGGCGAGATCTTGCGCGGACCACCGTCGATGAGCGCCTGGTGCTCGCGTTCGATCACATCGAATCCACCGATGCCGGAACCGATGTGAACGCCGACGCGTTCGTCATTTTCGGGCGTGATCTTCAGGCCCGACATCCGAACGGCTTCATCCGACGCGGCGAGCGCAAAGTGGATGAAGCGGCCCATTTTTTTTACTTCTTTTCTCTCGATGAAATTGAGAGGGTCGAAATTCCGGACTTCGGCGGCAATCTGGCAGGCAAACGCGGAGGCATCGAAGGCGGTGATGCGATCGACCCCACTTTTTCCGGCGGTGAGCGCCGGCCATACCTCGCTGCTGGTATGGCCCAGCGAGCAGATCATGCCGATGCCGGTGATGACGACCCGCCGTGCCAAATTACTTGCCTGCCTTCGCGTGTTTGCCGATGTAGTCGACGGCGTCGGCGACGGTGCGAATCTTTTCGGCGTCCTCGTCGGGAATTTCGATGTCGAAGGCTTCCTCGAAAGCCATGACCAGTTCGACGGTGTCGAGCGAATCGGCGCCGAGGTCGTCGACGAACGAAGCGCTGGGTGTGACTTCGCCCTCGTCCACACCCAATTGCTCCACGATAATCTGCTTCACTTTTTCATCAACAGCTGCCATGTTCTCCTCGTTTCTGAGTCAGGGATCGCGGCCCGGTTCGGGCCGGCGTTTTCCGATTTACGATTGCGTTCGGCTCACAGTATTGGATGAAGTCGAAGCCAATAGTCTAAAAGGGAACGGGAAACTATGCAAAGGCTCCGGCGGCCCAGCAAAGACTTCGGCATCCTAATCGCTAGCCGCGAGAGCGGTCAAACCGCGCACGATGAAACAGCGCGCAACGAAAATTAGCCGGGCGATGTCCTCGCCCGGCCAAACTCCAGATGCAATCGGTGGTCTTATGCTGCGGGCTTCATTCCGAGCGTGGTTTGAAGCTCCATCAGTTTGTCTTTGGCTGCGGATGCCTTGGACATCGCGTCTTGCAGCTTGCCCGATTGGAACGCTGCCGAAGCGTCGGTCCATGCCTGCTTCACTGAGGCCATATTGTCGGCGGCGCCAGCGGGTAGCTTGTGGCTTTTTGACATCGCGTCCATTTTGGTTTGGGCGGCGGCCACAAGGCCCGGCATGGCGGAACTCATTTCGGTCCACTTGGCTGTCAGTTCGTCCTTCTTTGCCGATGCTGCGGCGGCCAGCGCTTTTATTTTTTCCGGCAGGTTCTTGGAAGCTTCAAGGGCTGCGCTGTAATCGCCCTTATCAAACGCATCCTTGGCGGCCTGGATCGATGTTTGCACGTCTTTCGCTTGATCGGGGACATATTGGGTTGCCTGGTCGGCCACAGCCGAATATGCAGTCTGGGCTCCCTGGATGGCCGCTTCCGCTGCGGTTTTCTTTGCGGTATCACAAGCGGCGAATAGCATGATTACTGCCAGTAGGGTTGGTGCGAATAATTTGCTCTTCATGATGTCTCCTCTGTTTTCTTTTTTGACAACGAAATTGCCATTAAGGTCAATACTTGCTCGTGCGCCATTGTAATTGAAAAGCTATCGTTCAAGACGCGTACCTTGCGAGCGTTCACCACTCGTGGGACGATTGGAGCGTGAAAATGCTGCTTCTCGTCGAGGCGAGCCGCTGAATGCGCGCCGTCGTTCAACGCGTGAGCCGGGCGAAGGTGACCATCGATGGCAAGATCACCGGCGAAATTGCCCGCGGGTTATTGGTTTTGCTGGGTGTCGGTGCGGGCGAAACACGGGCCGACGCCGATTACCTTGCCGACAAAGTGATCGGTCTGCGCATTTTTGAGGATGCCGGCGGAAAGATGAACCTTTCCGTTGTCGATGTCGAGGGTGCGATTCTCGCCGTATCTCAATTCACTCTCTACGGCGACGTGCGCCGAGGCAAGAGGCCCTCGTTCGAGGCCGCCGCTCCGCCACAGCCAGCGCGCCAACTCTACGAATACTTTGTCGAGAAAGTGCGCCGCGCAGGGCTGAAGTGTGAAACGGGGAGGTTTCAGGAAATGATGCAGGTAGAGTTGGTAAATGAAGGTCCGGTGACCATTCTGCTGGATTCAAGGAAAACGTTCTAGCTGGTGTTCTGACTCGCCGAACGCGAAAAAGGCCGTCATCTTTAATTCAATGACGGCCTGTGCAACTAAGATGCGACGGCATAAAGAAGGCTAGTCGCGCTCGGGAGGCTTCTTCCCGGAAACGGGAATTCTGTCTTCCTGATCGAGGAACTCTCTCGGTCCGTGATCGGAATGCGCATTCGGAACCGGAACGTCTTCCTCGGATGAGAGATACTCTTGCTCGGGCACGGAGGCATCCTGCCCGCTCGCGGTCGTGTAGATCGCTTCGTGGAATACCGACCCGGATTTGGTCTGGGCCGAGGCGAAAATTGGAAATGCCTTCCCGCCCCCGAATCCAATCGAAACGTAATCGGCCACCATGTAACCGGAGAACGTGTTAGGCAGCCAGGCCAGCTGTATGGGCCCGGCCAGCGTTTCCGGAGCGCTCCATTTTGCCCCGCCGGTCGAGGACTGGATGAAGCCGGCATAAAGCTCGCACGCAGCCGTGCAGTTCGATACCGGGTAATAGTAGTAGGCGAGGGCAAGATGGGCGGTGGTTCCTTTGGTGCCGGGCGCAATGCCCAGGCCGATGATGAAGTGGTCCACTGTGCTGAACGTACCATCAATGGGAACGCGCTTCACCGCAGTCCACTTCGTGCCGTTCCTGGACGTGCTGTAGACGATGTCATTTTCGGAGCAGTTCAGCCGATAGCGGCAGTCGGGCCACGCCACGTACACCTTGCCTCCTGCGTCGATCGCCGAGGCAACAAGGCCGGCGCTGCGCAAGTTGCCTCCTTCGATATGGGTTGGGTCGCTGGAGATTGTGACCGCCTTGTTCCAGTTCGTGCCCCCGTTGGTAGAGGTAAAGGCGATCACGCCATTGAAACCGTTTATGGGCACCACCACGGTGCCGTTCGGCAGCACCAACGGCACACCGCCCACACCGACGTCCTGAGCAGCCGTAGGCGACTCCTTGCTCCAAGTCAGGCCGCCATCCGTTGACGTGCTCATCTCGATCAGGTCGTTCTGTGAAGTGTCGTCCCACTCGGAGTAGCAGCGGCCATAATATTTGCTGGTGGCGGTGCTGTCGCACACGATCCAGTTCTTGTCAGGCGAGCCGAGTTTGGTTACCGAGACGGGCTTGTCCCACGTGAGGCCATCTGCCGAGCGGCTGACCGCAACCGAAGTATTGCCGTTGGCATCGATCGGGAGGGTCGAGATCAGCCAAACTTTATGCAGAGCGTCATAAGCGACGGCGGCGTCGCTGGCGGCATCATTGAGGCCATTGCCCTGATAGATCGTAATTCCGGGCAGGTATCCGTTGGTCCAGGTTGCCCCGCCGTTCGTCGAAGTGGCGAACCCGATGTCCGCACCGCCTCCGCCAAAAATGCGCGCCACCTGGAATCCAGTCACGATGGTTGAGCCCCACGTAAACGTGCCGGGCTCAACCTCGGTATCGTGCTGGCTGGGGGTGTCGGTGAAGGTATCTTGGCTGAGTTGAGTAAGGGTTACCTGGGCCGGAGCCAATGCCGTGAATACTAGGGCGCCTAGTAGTACGAAAAACAGCGTGAGGCCCTTGGGATATCTTTTAATGTTCATTGCGATCAACCTCGGGGATAGGGAATAAAAGTTATTGACGTGGCACACAACAGCCAAAACGCTCCGCGCAAGGATTTGCAGCACAAATTGAAGAGGAATGGGCTCGGACCGCCGCATTTCGCGCAGGCAGCCAGTCTCAGAAGGGGAGCGTAGCGGGTTGCAACGCCGGTGTCAACGTAAAACGGAAAGACGAGATGCGCCGGTAGTGCAACCCGAGGGCACTAAGTGACTCTCTGTTGCTCACGCTCGCCGATCACATTTGTTAATTGGAGCTCTGGACTTCCATGCTTTCGGTGACCCAGAGCTGCGCGGGAGCTCCCTTGGTGGTGCGAGTGGCCGTAGCTCGAAAGCCGGCGGAAGAAACGTCGACGTCGTAAACGTACGGCGGGCGCTCGCGCTTGATGGTGAGGTAGTTTCCAGAGACCAGTTCGTCGAGCGACGCATACTTGCCTTCGCTAGCCTGATAGGCGCGCTCGACGTTTGCGATTGCGATGAGATCGTTCTTCACGCCCGCGATCGTCGCCACCTCAGGCCCGCGTGCCGAGGCCGCCGTGGGATCGATCGCCCTTACCTGCAGCGAATAGATGTACATGCCGATCGCCAGCGTGGCGACCGTGCCTAGAAATCCGAATGCTCGTCCCATAGACAGACTCCCCGTTTCATTCCACCGCGAACGGGGAGGGGAGGCAAGTAACCGGAGTGATGGAACGGAGGAGGGGCGGGAATGGCAAAGGTCGGCAGTTTCACCCGTCTCATGGCTACTTGTGCTGGGGACTGGGTAGGGCGTTTACGATCACGTGGATGCGGTCACGGGTCAGGCGAATGCGACACCTCAGACGGTCGGGACGAGCCCGGCAGGTGTCGTCCCGGACCTGGATCCATGCCGTTTGGTCTGCCCCGACGATCATCCACGCGGTGGCATTCGTGGCGTGGTTGGTCTGGTCGAGATAGTAAGCAGCGTTCAGGTCGATGTCGGCGGCATCGGCATTCATCTGCTCGCAAACGTCGGTAGGCCCGGTTGTTCTCCGAAGCCGTGCGCAATAGTCCTCATCGTGCTCCAGCAGGATTTTCTGGTTGGACCCGGTGATGAAGTACCGCGTCGTAACCGCTGGGACATTGGACTCGGCGGTCCCATTGGCGCAAGTCTTCGGCAAAGGCGGGGGGAAGCTGGCTCAGCCTCAGGGACGCCTCCCTGACTTGGCTTGAGAAGATCGTGAGGGTGGGCGTAGGTTCGCCGTTGGTGGGATGGAAATAGAAACCGCCAAGGGCAATGCCATCCTTCATATCGATCCACATAAAGCCACGGCCGCCGAGGTAGGGGCCGCTGCGCCCAGAGACCATCAGATAGCGGCCATCCTGGATTCGAACCGGCAGATTCGAACCGGAGAGCACCTTTTCGAGGGCATCAGCAAGCATGATGTCCCAGCCGTAGTGAAAGATGCAGTTGGGAATTACCAGCTTCATCAGCTTGCGATACTGCTTGTCGCGAATCGGGTCGTTCGATGTTGAGCCGGCGAAACGATTCAGGAACGTTAGCTGATCGGCGGGAATTGGTTTCTGAAAGATAGTCCGGTCATAGGTCGATGCAGGGTTCGATATCGGGGCCTCAGGCTGGGCATTCTGCGTGTCGGGCGACTGAGGGGTTTGTGGCTGTGCTTCCTGGGGAGGCGGCGCATTTTGCTCGGCGTCCGCCGATTGCGCGTCGGAACAGGGCGCGAGGACTGCAGCGCCAGGAAAAGTCAGCGCTGACGCCAGCAGTAAAGCTGAAACCCAGGGTTTGTGCAAAGGCCCGAGAAACGAGGAAGTGGCCATTCTGGACCCCTTTGCCACACCGATTTGCTGCATTGTACTGCTAACCGACGGGATTGCAATAGAAGCTTACAGACGTGCCGCGAGCCATGGCCGTTAAGACATGTCCGCCTGCATCTGCTGCTCGATGTAGCGGCGGCTATCGAACTTCTTGCCCGTGCTGGCGCCTGACATGTAGCGGATCTGGCCAAAGATGGGTCGGGTGAACCAGGGGCGGTCGAACTTGCCGACGATGGACCAGGCGATTCCGGCGTAGCCGTTTGGGTCGCGGCCGTCGAGTTCGTATTTGTCGTTGAGGGCGACCGCGATGCGATAGGCTTCGGCCGGCGTAGGGCTCCATTCGAGAATCTTCTTTCCCCAATACATGCGCATGTAGTTGTGCATCCAGCCGGAGATCACCATCTGGCGCTGGGCTGCGTTCCAGAGCGGGTCATGGGTTTCGGCGGCTTCGAGTTGCCGCTCGGAGTAGAGGTAAGGACGCGGATCTTTTGCATGTTCGGCCAGCGTGCGGTGCGCCCACTTTTCTCCGCTTTCGAAATTGTCGTAATTCGGGTTGTAGGTGACAAAGTTGATGGCCAGCTCGCGCCAGACCAGCAATTCGTTCAGAAACGAGTCTTTTTCGGCGCTGGGCGCGTCGGCGTCGCGGACTGCGAGCGCAACGGTCAGGGGGCTGATGTGGCCGAAGTGCAGATATGGCGACAGACGGCTGGTTCCGTCGAGTTCGGGGTGATTTCGGTCTTTGGAATAACGCGCCAGTTTCTTGTGTGTGAACTCGCGCAGGAGGCGAAGGGCTTCCTTTGTGCCGCCTTTGAACGTATCCACGGCGCCGACGGAGCGGTCTAGCAGCCAGGCCTTGGTTATGTCGAAGTTTGGGGCTAATGACTGCAGATTTCGGGGCTTTTTCCACCGCACTTTTGCGCGCGGATTTACGGGCTTGAACAGGAAGAGGTCGAGGTATGCGTGCAATTTTCTTCGGATATGGAACGCCGCGTACTGCTCTTTTTCAATCAAACGCGACGGGACGATTACGTCGGAGTCAACGGTCAACAGGGGAACGCGCAGCTTCTTCGTCGCAATTTCGCGCCATCGGTCCGGCTCGCGCATGGGATTTTCATCGCCTACGACCATTGCGGGATGAATTTCATCGCAGAACTTCAGAAGGCTGTGGTCGGGATAACGGCGGAGTACAAATCCGATGCCGCGCTTCTCGAGTGCGGAGGCGATATCGGGGATGCCCTCGACCAGAAATTGATAGGGCCGCAGGTTAGCGCGCGGATAAAACGGCACCGGGGCAAAAAAAACGACGGCGGGCTTGCCGAGCGCGTTGGCAGCCGCGACCGCTACATCGAGCGCGGGATTATCAACGCCCCGCTGCGAGCGTTGCATCCAATAAACGACGCAAGCGCCATTCGGGTCTGGCCAGCCCGACCGCCGCATTCGCACCCGAGGATCTTCAACCAGCTTTTCCAATTCTGCCATTCGCGACCAGACCAGGTTGTTATTCAGTGATTCAACTCAATCTTAACGTTGTACCATCAGAGCGCATGTCCTTTGTGCCCCATCCTGTGGAACATTCGAGCGCCCGGCTGCTTGAGTTTGAAGCGCTGCGAGAGCTGCTTTCCGGTTATGCCTCGTCTCCTTTGGGGAAGGGACGGATTGCTGAACTGCGAGCTTCAGTGGATCGTGTCTGGATCGAGAACCAGCATGCGCTTACGA
>PLHN01000484.1 GCA_003139975.1 Acidobacteriaceae bacterium | reverse complement strand
TGCAAACCTTCTTGCGCCGGAAATACTTGCGCCCGCCCTCGCGGGGACCGCCCGGGCCGCCGCCCGGACGAGGACCACGCGGGCCGCGGTCGCTACGCTCCGGGCGTTCGCTGCGAGTTCCACCACCGCTTGTTTCCGCTGGGGCGCTTGGTGCCTTCGTTTCTTCTGCCATAGTGCTCCTTAAATTCCCTAACACAGTTTCGAAAAGTTGTGTGGAGGCGGGGCTCTGCCGCGCCTGGACGGGGCAAAACCCCGTCCCCACTTTCTACTTAGACCGTAGTCGGCGCGGGCTCGGGACCCGCCTCCGGCGTCACCGGAGCGGAAGGTACGGGAGCAGGAGCAGGTGTGGGAGCAGGCGCGGGCGCTACTGCGCTCATCTTCTTGCGCGAGTCACGCAGCTTCTTCACCTTATCCAGCCGCTTCAGTTCCTCGTCAGTGCGCACGGTAATGAACTTGATCACCTGCTCGGTCACCCGTAGCCGACGTTCCACTTCGTGGACAAGGGCGCCCGGGCCTTCCATCATGAAAAGCACAAAGATCCCGTCGTTGAATTTGGCAACCTTATAGGCGAGCCGTCGCTTGCCCCAGACCTCGCTCTTGGCCGTACCGCCGCCGGAAGTCACCGACGACTCCAGGGTCGAGATCAACTTATTCAGATCCTCGTCCACCATATCCGGCCGGACGATGAACATCACTTCATAGCTACGATTCATGCGTTTTCTCCAAAATCTCTGCTACAGTCGCTGGTCGTTAGTCGTTCGTCGTTCGTCACTCGCTGATAACCGTGAGAGTTTTGCCAACGACCAACGACAATCGACTCGCGCTTACTCTTCCGGCTCACTCTTGCGATTGAACCGATTCATCGCCGCTGCCGGACCTTCCTTCAAAATCACGTCCACTGCCTGCGCCGCCGCGTCGAGCATTTCGTCCACAGTCGCGCCCTGCGCTTTGCGAAACGGCGTCAGAACAAACTTGGCGCCATCGCTTACCTTCCGCTCGGGCGCAATCCCCAACCGTATCCGCAGGAACTCATCCGTGGCCAGCGCACCCAGAATGGATTCCATTCCGTTGTGCCCCGCCGTCCCGCCCCGCTGCCGAATGCGAATCGCACCGAAGGGCAGGTCGAGCTCGTCGTAAATCACAATCAGGTCCGACTTCACATCCACCTGATGTTCTGCCACCAACTCCATCACCGAAAGCCCACTCAGATTCATGAAGGTTTCCGGCTTCGCCAGCACCACTGGCGTACCTGCGAGCATGGCCCGCGCCGTTAGTGCGCGGCACTGGCGATTCCTTACTTCAACCCCAAGGTCGTTTGCGATCCGATCGATCGTCAAAAAGCCGAGATTGTGCGGCGTGAACTGGTATTCGATTCCGGGATTGCCCAAACCGACGATCAGTTTCACGCAGATCAGCTCTTAGCCTCTAGCTGTTGGCTCCTAGCACGCGGCTCGAAGCTCGCAGCAGATCCTTCGCTCCGCTCAGGATGACGGCGGCGGGCTCAAATGCCCGCCAAACGCCGTCACTTCTTCTCTTTCTTCTCAGCCTTGGGCTCCGCTTTCGCCTTACCCTTATCGTCCTCGGCTGCCCCTTCTTCACCTTCCACTTCCTGCTTGCCCTTCTTGATAACTTCGGGCTCAGCCGGAGCGGCTCCCGCAGCCTCGGCGGCAGCTTCAGGCGTAGCCACCACTTCTTCCTTCACCGAAGTGATGTGCGCGATCATCTGATGCGGATCGGTCAGGAACTTCAATTTGTCGCTATGAGGCACGTTCTCGACGCGTACTTCCACGCCAAAAACCAGGTGGCTGATATCCACATCGATGGACTTCGGAATATCCGCCGGCAGGCACTCGATCTCGATCTCGCGCAACAGTTGCTCCAGAATGCCGCCTTCTTGCTTCACGCCGACGGCTTCGCCCTTCAGCACGATCGGCACCGTAACCGTGAGCTTCTTGTCCATGGCGATGCGCTGCATGTCCACGTGCAGCAACCGCCCTTTGATCGGCTCAAACTGCCAGTCGACGATCATGGCCTTCACCCGATTGCTGTCGAGCGCCAGGTCGAAAATCGTGTTGTGCCCGCTCTCGGAGCGCAGAATCCGCAGCACCTGCCGCGGATCCACCGCAAGCGACGCCGTTGCACTCCCGCTGCCATACAAAACTGCCGGAATTTTTCCGCCCACGCGTACCCTGCGTGCCGCATTCTTATTTCCCGGTTCGCGCTTCTGCGCTTCCAATATGCTGATATCCGTTGCTGTCGCCATAATTCGGTTCCTATCTTAATTTTGCAAAGTCAGATAAATAACTTGCTGACTGAAGTCTCTTCGTGATTCGCCTGGATCGCTCGCCCAATCAGGCCCGCGATCGAAAGCACAGTAATCTTGCCGCCTTTTCCGGTGCGCGCCGCATCGGCCTCGGGGTTGAGCGGAATTGTGTTCGTGACCACCACTTCCTTAATGACGGAACTCGCAATGTTCTGCACCGCAGCCCCCGAAAGCACGGCGTGCGAAGCGCACGCATAGACGGTGGTTGCCCCGTTCTCCAGCAGCGCGGCGGCCGTTTTCACCAGTGTGCCCGCCGTATCGATCAAGTCGTCGATGATCAGACAAGTTCGCCCGTGCACGTCGCCGATCACGTGCATGATTTCCGCCACGTTCATGTCCACCCGCCGTTTATCGACGATGGCCAGCGCGGCATCCACCTTCTTCGCAAAAAAGCGCGCCCGCTCCACGCCGCCCGCGTCGGGCGAAACCACGGTCAGGTTCGGCAGGCTCAGCTTTTTGAAGTGGTCCACCAACACCGGCGACGCGAATAGATGGTCCACCGGAATATTGAAAAAACCTTGCAATTGCGGCGTATGCAAATCCACAATCAGCGCCCGATGCGCGCCTGCCGTGGTCAGTAAATCGGCGACCAGCTTGGATGAAATCGGACTCCGCGGCTTATCCTTCCGGTCCTGCCGCGCATAGCCAAAGTAAGGAATCACGGCCGTAATGCGCCGCGCCGATGCGCGCTTCAACGCGTCAATCATGAGCAGCAATTCCATCAGGTGCATGTCCACGGGACGGCACGTGGGCTGCATAGCGAACACGTCGCAACCGCGCACATTCTCCTGGATCTGCACATAGCACTCGCCATCGGCAAAGCGCGTCACCTGCGCCAGCCCGCGCTGCATGCCCAGAAACTGGCAGACTTCATCGGCCAGCGGTGCATTCGCGGTCCCGCTGAAAATCTTGAACTTGTCATCGCTCCGCGCGCGTTGGGGCTTGCTTGCAGGCTTCTCGTCCGCCATCGGCTTTTTTTCCGTTCTGTCCGCGGTCGTAGTCGCAGTGGCCATGATTCAGGTCCCAGGTTCTAGGTGTAAGGTCTCAGGTTTCGCTTAAGTCTCAGAGGGCTCCATCAGGTTTTGCTGAGACCGAACACCTGACAACTGAGACCTGTAATTTTGGCTGGGCCGCTAGGATTCGAACCTAGACAAAGTGCTCCAAAGGCACTTGACCTACCATTAGTCGACGGCCCAAAAATCAGTGGCTGGTCTACTAAAATCATACCCCAGAACCGACAGCCAACGACCAACAACTAGACCAGCGACCTCTTCCAATACTCCCGCCGCGTCAACATCCGCGTCGCCACCGCATTCAAACCCTGCCTCTGCAAGCGCCCGGCCGCCGTGGCGGCTGCCGCTGCCGACCCGAACAGCCCATACAAGGTCGACCCGGACCCGGAGAGCGACGCATATCTCGACCCCGCGCGCTCCAGCGCACGTTTTATGTCTCGTAGTTCGGGAAATTGCGAAAATACGACTCTTTCGAAATCGTTTTCAATCCCGGCTCGGACAAGGTCGGATAGGGTTCCGGCCCGGCCCCCGCCTTTTGCGGGAGCACCGTCGTGAGAGTTTCCACGCAGCCACGCCGACAACGCGCAGCCAACCGCAAACAGTCTATCGGAGCCAAGGGATTGCGTCAATTCATCATTCCCGCTGGAGCGATGGGCGCCCTCGCCCTTCAACTCATCCCACTCCGCAAACGCCCGAGGCGTCGACACCCCTACCTCTGGCGTTACCACCACCATCGCCATCGCCGCCAAATCCGCCAGCGGATACACTTCCTCACCGCGCCCGACACCCAGCACCGTCCCGCCCACCAAAAACAACGGCAGATCCGACCCAACCTGAGCCGCAATCCGCAACCGCTCCGCTTGCGTGTAGAGACGGGGCTTGCCCCGTCTCGGCTCGCGCTGCCGACCCGGAGCTATACGCACTCCCAGAGCTTTCTCCAGCGCCAGCATGGTAGCCACAGCATTCGACGATGCCGCTCCCAGACCACCCTGCACCGGCAGCTTCTTCTCAATCTCGATGGTGACCGTGCCGGCGGCGTCAAGCGCTTCCATCACAAGCGCAGCCATGCGGTAGCAGGTATTCGAGGAATCCAGCGGAACCCGCGGGTGGTCGCATTTGCATTCGATCTCAATCCCCCGGCCGCGCGCCTGCTTGCTCTGATCGACGCTGACCCGAATCCCATCGTGCAGCGCAATCGTCTGATACACCGTGCGCAGATCGTGAAACCCATCCGCGCGCCGCCGGCCGATATACAACCCGAGATTTATCTTCGCAAACGAACGAACCGCGATGGCCATGGAAGGAAGATTGTAAGCGATAGGATGTGTGGCGCGGGCGCCCCCGTCCGCGTTGCAGCGCCGGCCAGTCGGTGCGCAAGCTGAGAACGAACCGAAGGCACAGAAGAGGAAAGGGCAGCCGGAGCGTCGAGCGGAAGGCCTACTATCCGCGTCGCAAAGTACTTTCGATGATGGTCGCCGCTTGATCCAAAACGTCGAGGGCGGCCGCGTTCAGTCCTGTCAAAGTGTCCGCCAAAGCGCGGATTCGCCGCCGCCGCGCTTCCTGCAGGAGCCGCTCGCCCTTCGCCGTCACGCTGATGCGAATTCGCCGGGCGTCCTTCCCATCCCTCTGAATCCGGGCCAGCCCCGACCGTTTCAGGCCCGCAACGATCCGGCTCATCGTAGGAGGCTTCACGCGCTCGGCGGCCGCCAGTTCGCCCAGCGTTCTGGGGCCTGCAAATACCAGCACCGAAAGAGCCGATAGCCGTGCCGGCCCTTGCCCCGAAAGCGTGTCCGGCTTGGCGGCGCGGCGCAGCAGATGGATCGCCGCCGAGTGCAGGCGGCCGGCAATCTCCACTCGATTTGGTCCCGGAGGGCGGGCCACGGAAAAAGCTTAGCACAGCTAACATTTTTCTTGACAGCAAAATCGGAGTATCTATAATTCGTTAGCAGGGCTAACTAATGGATGAAAATCTAATGGAGCCGGCCAATATGACCAATACCCAGCGCTGTGTCGACCTTCTCGGCAAGAATGACTTTGACGGCGTGCGCCACCTGCTTGAAGCTGACCCCGCATGCGCCCAGGCGCGCGACGCAAACGGGGTGAGCCTGCTCATGCACTCGCTCTATCGTGGCCGCCGCGACCTGGCCGAGCTCATCGCCAGCCAAAAGAAGACGCTCGATATCTTCGAAACAACGTCTCTCGGGCGGCTTGACCACCTCCGCGAGATGGCGCGCGATTCCGCCACAATCAACTCCCGCTCGGCCGACGGCTTCACGGCCTTGCACTTCGCGTGCTTCTTCGGCCAGCCCGAATCCGCGCGCCTGCTGCTCGAGAACGGCGCAGCGGTGGATGCCGTGGCGGCCAATCCGATGGCCGTCATGCCTCTGCACTCGGCCGCTTCGGCCCGCAACCTGGAAGCTGCCCGGCTTCTCCTCGATCACGGCGCGCCGGTCAATGCCCGTCAGCAGGGAGGCTGGGTGCCCATCCATGCCGCCGCGCAAAACGGAGACCGCGCCATGGTCGAACTCTTGCTCAAGCACCACGCCGATCCCAAGCTAGCTAACGACGAAGGTAAGACCCCAGCGATGGTCGCCCGCGAGAAAGGGCATCAGGAGATCGCAGTCCGGCTGGAACAATAAGGGGTTTCAAGGTTTCAGAGTTTCAAGGTCTCAAGGGCAGCCCCGTCGTCTAACGGTCCGGCTTCAAAATCTTGCCGTCAACACCGCAATGCTCCATCGGAATTTGAGACTGAGCACCCTTGAGACCTTGAAAACTCTGAAACCTTGAAACCCGCCAGGATTGGGGTGGTTACCCCAGTTTTACCCTTGTACCTTGGGCCTCGATTCCAGCATCAAACCGTTTATAATGGCAAAAAGCTCCTCGAAATCAGCCCGTCTGATTGCCGGAAAACGACAAAGTACAGACCGAAAGTAGCGAAAATTAAATTATGTCGACGAAGTTGAAAGTCACCATTCTCACCAGTTCGCTGGCCATTCTGTTGTTCACCATTGCCGGCAGTTTCGTTAACGTTCGCGCTTCCTCGAATGAGGGCGCGTATCGCCAGCTTTCGGTCTACAGCGAAGTGCTCTCCCGCATTCGCAGCGAATATGTGGAAGAGCCGAATATTCCAACGGTCACCGAAGGTGCGCTGCACGGGCTGCTTGAAGCGCTGGATGCCAACTCCAGCTATCTGACCGCCGAGGAGTACAAGCATTACAAATCCATCAAGCCCGAGGGCAAAGCCGATATCGGTGCGGCCGTCTCGAAGCGCTTCGGATATGCGGACGTGGTCGCGGTAATTCCCGGAGGCCCGGCCGATAAAGCGGGCATTGAAAGCACCGACATCCTCGAGTCGATCGAAGGTAAGAGCACGCACGATATGTCGCTCGCCGAAATTCACAGCGTTTTGCTGGGCGAAGCGGGCTCGACCGTGACCGTTTCCGTGGTTCGTCCACGGCGCGCGGAGCCGGAAAAGATTGTGATCACCCGCGACATGGTCACGATTCCTCCCGTGGCCGACAAAATGCTCGCCGACAACGTGGGATACATCAAAGTCGACGCGTTTCCGGCCGGCAAGTCGCAGGAGATCGCCAACAAGATCCGCGATTTGCAAAAGCAGGGCGCGAAGAAATTAGTGCTCGACTTGCGCAACTGCGCCAGCGGCGACGAGGCGGAAGGAATTGCCACGGCCAACCTGTTCCTCGACCACGGCACAATCACTTATCTGCAAGGGCAGAAGTTCCCCCGCGATGCTTTCAACGCGGAACCGGGTAAAGACATCACCAAGCTTCCGGTGGTTGTACTGGTCAATCGTGGCACGGCCGGTCCGGCTGAAATCGTGGCCGCCGCAATTTTAGAGAATGCCAGAGGCGACGTGGTCGGAGTGAAGACTTTTGGAGATGGATCGGTGCAGAAAACCATCGAGATGCCCGATAACTCGGCGTTGATTCTCTCGATCGCGAAGTATTATTCGCCGAGCGGCAAGGCCATTCAGGATACAGGCGTTACGCCGAACGTCCTGGTTGCCGACGCTGACGAAGACAGCGCTCTCCCCGATGAAGATCAGACACCCACGCCCGAAGAAAAGGCCGCTCCACCCAAAAACCCGCAGGACGATCAACTGAATAAGGCATTGGAAGTTCTGAAGAATCGTGATTCGAAAGGGTAGAGAAACGGGCCTTCTAGTTTCAAGGTTTCAACGAATCGCTCGCTTCGGCGGGCGATTTCTTTTGCGCTGCGCAGCAGGCGCTTACGCCCCTCCACGAACGCTGTCCCGCTCGCGTGAGGTGTGATAGCCAAGACTTGACTTTGCACACCGCGCTGTCGGTTGGGGTCGCCGCTGTCAGGCCGTAACAGGGTTTT
>PLHN01000316.1 GCA_003139975.1 Acidobacteriaceae bacterium | reverse complement strand
GACAGAATGTCGCGCACCGATCGGGCAAGGGCCTCGAACCGGGCGCGTGATGTCGCCGCCGCTAGATCGACGCCACTGTCAAATAGCAAGTGCCGCTCATACAGTGCTTCGTCCGTTCCGGAGAAGTGCACGGGACCACATCCGTACTTGGCAACGAGTTTCTTAGTATCCGGCACCGCCTGCCGCTTTGCGGGGGCGTTAGTAATCATGATCGACTCCTATCCGATCTGGGAGAATGCGCCGGCTGGCCTACATCTCACCGGGACAATCTATGTGATTCAAAGGTTGTAATTCGCACAATTGCTGACACTCGCTCAATTCAGTTCTTGTCGTAAGGCCACTTCCAGCCGCTGATCTCAAGACTGTCGATCCCGTACTCGTAAGCATGACGACGGCATGCGATCTGGCGATCGCGGAATTCTTCTTTGGCGTGTGCGCCGATCCGCTGCAGTCTTGGGATGCGGTCAATCGTGTCGATCGCGAGACTGAACCGGTCCGTCTGGTTGTTAATTGCCAGTTCCATCGGCGTATTAATGTTGCCCTTCTCCTTGTAACCGCGCACATGCAGGTTGCAGTGGTTCGTGCGGCGATAGGCGAGACGGTGAATCAGCCAGGGATAGCCATGGAAGTTAAAGATGATCGGCTTGTCGACGGTAAAGAGAGAATCGAAGTCCGCATCCGACACTTTGGGGTTCAGCAAGCGTCCGCCTTTGTCATGGTTCAACACTCATCCAAGAACTGATTGCACGCTTCTCTCAGTTAACAGTTTGAAGGCTCCAGCGCTGCTCCTCGCCTCTACGTTGCAACTCGCGTTGAATTTGGTCGATTTCCTCCGCATCGGTTGCAGTGATTGCGAACTCAGCGGCGAGGATTATGTACAGCATGTCAATGAGTGTGTCAGTCGGGATGTTCATCAGTTCTCCGAGCATGGCGTATACCTCTGGAGCAATTTGACGATCGCAGCTCGTATTCGCAATCCGGCTGCCAGAAGTGGCCAGTTGTAAGTGGATGAAAATACCTGTCTACCAATTGGATCGGAAGCTCCCGACACAGACATCGAATGACCTGCCACGGGCACTGACCGAGTTTGGGCAGTAAGCCGAGGTTAGTCCCAGCCGCCAACTTGTACCTGGACTGGCCAACAATCAATGTGCGCTAGCTTTACTACGGCTTTTCGGCAGGCGTTTGCTGAAGCTGGATGGTGGGGATCCGATCCGACTTCGTCGTCTCAGCCGAGATGATTCCAACATAAGTATTCGAGGCCGGCATACCTATCGGTCAACCACCCATCGCATTTGGGCCCGGGGATTTCCTTTTTTGTCGTCGACCGGAACCCAGTTCACATGTAGAGGATTAAATTCGGCCTCATACTTCTCGTGAACTGGAGGACAGATGTCACAGCAAGCGTCTTGCACGATTGAGGCGCTGGTCGGCGCTGCCTGCACAGTTAGCATTGGAGAGCACGTGGTCGTTCCTCCTATCTCGGAACTGCCTATTGAGAGATTTGTCTTCTTTTCTTCACCAATCGTCGAACCACGAGTCGGGGAGGCCGCGTTCATGTTTGGTCCTATCTCACACCCATGGAGGTAAGAGTGAAGGAGGCTTCAACTGCTGCCGTGCTCTTCGACATTTCGGAGTCGATCATCGATGCAATCTGTTCCCATACCAGGGGATCATTCTCAATTTCGTGATGTGGTTTATTCAGGTGGCGCGCAATCCAGGGATAGTTGTCGCAATTGATTCGACGATCCTCATATGTCATCTGAAAATTGCCGATGATGGTCGTCCGTTGCGGATCAGATGCGCGAACGTGCGGCCGCCCATGGATGACACCTTTCGTTTGATAAAAGTTGACGGCGCTTCGCACGTTGGAAGGAATGACCGCGTCCTCATGGCCGGGTTTGTGAACGCTATCGACTTGAATCGTGAGTAATACTGGAATGTCCAATCCTTCCAATTCACGGGCCAACGTAGTAGCTTGAGAGGCGCCCCAACTATGGCCATAGATGATGATGCTGGCTTGTTCTTTCTCGCTGGGCGCAAGGGCGCCATCTCCGTTGGTATCCAGCAGCTGCAACACTCGGCGAAGGGCGTGCTTCCCGTCGTGGTTCGCGAACACTTCGGCATGGACGTTAGAGGGATAAGTCTGTCGAAGATATTCAGCAAACTGCACTTCAGGATGGTTCATGTCATCGCGCCTCACGAACCCTCCAACAAAACCGATAATGATGGCGTTCCGGGCAGCGATCCTCCCTCTCCCACCACGTTCTCCAAGGCAGACCAGGCGGAGAGCTGCTTTGACACTTGCCGCTGGCACGGATTCACCGCAGACAGCAGGGTGTAACGAAGTATGGAGAGAGAAGGGGGCCCCTTCTATCAGTGCAGACGACTGTCCTCGAACGATGCATGGCCGAACCCATATTCCAGCAAGGGCCAGCCACAGCGGTAAGAGCGTCCTAAGTCGATGCATACAGCTTGCCCTCCTAATCGGTTTTGCCCTTGCGACAGGCCTTTCACCAGGGCGCCTGCATGGTGATCGCAAGCTGGTCTCCAAATCGGTTCCATAGCAAGCCGCTTTTCAGCAATGACATAAGAGCGAGCATTCTTTCTGGAACTGCCCGTATTGAGGCATTGACCGTGAGCGGGCAGGCGATGTGGCGCAAGACTTGGTCACACCTCACTGTGTCGGGCACTTAGGTGCAACTCGGACTGGCACACAACCTGCAATATCCCTGTTGTCCATCAGGTTGAGGTCGCTTATGTTCAAGATCACGCCGAACACAATTCATTGCTTTTCTCTCGCAGAAATCCTGCTCATGGCGGCTATGAATGAAATAGAAGCCAAGCGAAAGGCTTCGGCCCAATCTCTCCCCGCACGTCACTGAGGCTTTCGACCAACTCCTGCTGATCCAGCTTCCGCCTCGGAATCGAGAGCAACTTCTTCAACTTGCTTTCTTGCTTCCGAAAATCGATAACCTCTCTGTGAAACTCGACAGGAGATTTGTCATGCATAAGCCCCTCCTATCGTTCGGCATCAGCCTGTCCGGCTCTCAACCGCAAGCCTGGCACACTCATCATCTTCCAACATCGTAAGCACATGTCCAAGTTCTTCCAAGCCGGTTGCAAGCTCATCACCCCACTCGTCGGCAAGAAACACCGCTAGCGATGGTTGCAAGCCTTGCGCCTTGGCCGTGAAGTTCAGAATGTCCAGCCTATCTTGCGCACAATCCATGACGAGGGCATCAAAGATTTGTCTGCGCATGATTGCGAGTGCGCCGGAGCCGCTGCTCGCGGTCGCCACATCGTGTCCTCGCTGCCTGATGATGTCGACGTATTTGCCATGGACAGATTCGGGATNNTGTGGCCTCTTGGCGCGATGGGGGAGAGCCCGGCCAACGCGCATCGCAATTTTCGCCCCTGTCACCGCTTCCGGCGGCCCGGCATAAACACATGTACAGTGGTCGCAGGTGGCTTATTGCCGATCAGCGTTTCCGCTCACCTCCGATTCAGCTTTAAGCCAATCGTCAAGATCGCGCCCATCTTCCCTGTCGCGGAGTTCGTAAAGCTCGTAGGCACGCTTCCGAATTTTCTCCGCAAGTTGCTCGACAGATGCAACCAGTTGCCGTTCTTCCACGCGTTGTGGGTTCCGCTTTTTCACTCAGTCGTTCCTCCTTGCTCCATGAACGATTAGTGCTTACCTTTGCTTGTAAACTTGTCCAAGATAAACTCTTGGGCCAAACTGCCCGCGACGTGTAGACCCATGTCAATTCCGAAACCTCTGAACACATGCTCAGCATTGCGATCCGAACTGGGATAGTACGCGGTGGAAATGGAATATGAGATTAGACTCCCGCCCAAGGCAGAATAATTCGGCTGCGTTGCTCCATTGTCTCCCTTACAGATAACAGTAGCTAAGATGGCGTGGAGCGCCCGCGACTTCTTTGTACCGGTACCCTCGTAGAAGTAGCGGGGGTCCTGATGCAGGAGCGAGGGCAGAATGGCGTTGCCGATAAGGCCTCCGGTCGTGGCGTCAGCGAAGCCAGCCCCCAACCGCTTGCCATATCCTTTTGCACCCTGCCGCCACTGACCAGGGGTGTCAGCAGCCTGCTCGACGCCGGCCCAGCCAGCCACGCGGCCGAAGAAAACTGGATTGGTGAGACTTTTGTATGCCAGGTGGAACTTCATCCCCGTGGTGAGAGGCTCGGGATGAGGTTCGTAGGTCACATAAAGATTCGGTACAAAACGGAGAACGCGCTGCTGCTCTTCAGCTTTGAACTGTTGCGCCGCAACCTCCTTTTCGGAATAACTCACAGTAACTGCTCGCTGCACAGTCAAAATGCGAAGTTTGACATCGGCTAGAGTTTTCTCTTGCCCGGGTTCGACTGCAATGGACGAGGTCCACTCTGCAAATCCTTCAGCAGTAACGGTGATCTGACAGGCAACTCCCGCCGTGACATGGTGGAATGCAAAGGATCCATACTCATTTGTTACTTCTGTGAGACGATCGCCGGCCGACCCTTGAAGGACTACTGTGGCACCCAGAATCGGATCGTCGCTGATATCGACCACCGTGCCTAGGATGCTTCCTGTTTTTGTATTTGCCGCTTCGGTAGACTGCGCGAACGCAGGTACAACAAGGAGCAATCCACCAGCCAGGAAGATCAGCAGCAACACGTGTGTTACTTTCAGGAACGCTCCCAGTCGCCGGTCAGGCGTCGTAGGTGTATTGTTGTGCATCGGCGACATTTCTAGCCTCTGGACAGGGTGAAATTAATTGTGATCCGGGAGTCAACTTCGACCGGCTCTCCATTCAGCAGGTACGGCCGATAGCGCCATTGCTTCACCGCATCAATGGCGGCTTGCGCCAGCAGCGGCAANNATCAGGTTCGCCTCGGCTACCCGCGAGGCGACACGGATTCTCTTAATCGGCGTCGGTTCGGGCGTTTTCGCAAGGACGGGGACGCTGCGCGCGCTACCCAGCACTTCGCTAGGCACTCCACCGGGAACTCCGCCGACCATTCCGCCAGAGACTCCCCCGACCACTCCGCCCGTTGTGTCGACCGG
>PLHN01000413.1 GCA_003139975.1 Acidobacteriaceae bacterium | reverse complement strand
CTCATGTTGTCCTGCTTCATCAGCAATTCGACCAGGTAGGTTTTGATATCGGTATAGAGAAGTCGCTGTAGCGTGGCGCCGCCCGCCTGCGTTGCTGACCGCTCCCAGTAGCCGATGACATTCTTGTACGCCGTCGCGGGATTAGTTTCGCGCGTGAAATCGGCGGTCAACAGGGCGTTCTGCTCCGTCGCACTGAAGGCAGAAAAGAAATTATCGAAATAGAAGGAATCCCAAGCCGCGCCGTCTTTACCCAGGAAGGTGTGCTCGAGTTTTCGGCGCAGAGTGGCTCCCAGGAGCGATGAGTTGGCGATCACATCACGCAGTGCGCGCCGCAGCGGGCCGGGCACTATGGAACGATAGGGGCGATCGATCGCCGCGTTCTTGAGGGTGAACGCGTAACGCGTGTAGCCGGCCAGCGTTTCGTCGCTGCCTTCGCCGGTGAGAACAACCGTCACTCGCTCGCGCGCCAGCTTGGCTACGAAATAGAGCGACACACTCGACGGCCATGTAATGGGTTCATCTTCGTGCCAGATCAGATGGGGAAGGGCAGAGAAGAAGTCGTTTTCGCTGACGAGGACCTCCCGATGCTGGGAATTGATGTGCGAGGCGACGGTGCGTGCGAAGGGCAATTCGCTGTAGGTCTGCTCGCCATAGCCGACGGAAAAAGTTTCGATCGGTTCGCGGCGAATCTTTGTCATCAGCGCCGCCACGGCGCTCGAGTCGAGCCCGCCGCTAAGAAACACGCCCAGCGGTACGTCGCTCATCAGATGGCTCTGGACTGTACCTTCCAGGAGTTCGCGGTAAGCGCGGACGTAATAACTTTCGTCGCGTGATTCGTGCGGCTGCGAAGCATCGAGGTCCCAATACTGCCGGATCTCAGCCTTGCCGTCGGGACTGATGGTGAGCGTGTGGCCCGGCAGCAACTTGCGGACGCCCGCATAAAACGTCTCTTCGCCGGACAAGTAGCCGAACGCCAGATACTCTGGCAAAACGGCCCGGTTGAATTCCGGGCAGATGCCGCCGTGCGCCATTATGACCTTGATTTCGGAACCGAACAGCAGGCGTTCGGGCGTGAGTTTGTAGTAGAGCGGCTTGATGCCGACCCGGTCGCGGGCTATGAACAGGGTTTTCGTATTGCGGTTCCAGATGGCAAAGGCAAACATGCCGCGCAGGTGGTGCACGCAATCGGCGCCGTATTCCTCAAACGCGTGGATGATTGTTTCCGTATCGCTATGTGTGCTGTAGCGGTGTCCGCGGGCGACGAGTTGCTCGCGCAATGCCATGTGGTTATAGATTTCGCCGTTGAAAACAATCCAGAGCGAGCCGTCCTCGTTGGAGATGGGCTGGTGGCCGGTGGCCAGGTCGACGATGCTGAGACGCCGCATGCCGATCCCTAGACAGCCGTCGGTATAAAAACCTTCGTCGTCGGGGCCACGATGCGTAATGGTATGGCACATATTGCGCAGCGCGGAGGCGCTTGCCCGGGTGTCGCGACCAAATTCAACAATTCCGGCGATGCCGCACATTCAGTTTTTCTCCGCGTAGGATGACGTTCGGTTAACGTTCGATGCAGTTGAGAGCGGGCAGCTGGTGAGCTGATCAAACAACGCAGTCGTCGCAAAGGGTTCTGGCTCCGCGTGCAGCGTGGCGTCGAACTTGCGCCACTCGAAATATTTTGAGGGCCCGCCCGCCTGGAGAAGTGGGCGGCCTTGCCACTCGACTGAGCTGCCGCCAATGAGGATCAACTGCGTGAGCATTTCTTTTTCAATCCGGCAATAGAGCAGCACGGCGTCTGAAGACCACGGGCCGAAATTCCATAGCTGCTCGTCGTTTGCGAAGAAGAATCCATGGCTTTCACCACCCAGATGGAGTTCGTACACCTGTGCGTTCGCCTGAGGCAGGCTGACCAAGCGGCCGCTCTCAAGACGGTGCGACGCGTTTGCCTGCACCAACCCGGCAATTGCGAACTCCGCCGGCAGTTTGACGCGTGCCTCCGATCGGACAATGGGCGCCGGTTGGTAGCGTCCGTAAGCAGGTGAAAGCAGAGCGCGCATAACCTGTGTCTTCCAGGCAGTTTCTTCGGGAAAGAACAGGCGCAGGGTTGGCTGGCCCGGCTCGGGTCTTGAAGCTACGAGTTCGTTTTTTGTGTCGGATTCGCGCAAGACGACGTCACTCTCGAAATGCCAGCGGACCTCCAAGTCGTGCTCTGCCTCTCCAAGGAGAGCATCGCGTACGAACCAGATGCCCTCGTTGGAACTGCCGTTGCCGTCACGATCATTCGACATTCGATCAATCCCCAAGCCATTCACGCGCAGGATCGAGCGCCGGTGCGTGACCGGGTCCGGCAGCCGCTCATATCCATCATGGCTACCCGAGAAGTAAGTGAAAGTTTGGCCCACCAGCCAACTTTCTGCCTGGGACGTCGGAATGTCGGTCCAGGAAAACGGGTCTTGAGGAAGTGCCTGGTCGAGAGAATCGACTCGAACGGTGTTGTGCGCGCCGGTGCCGCGCAGCGCATTGCGATCGGCGGGCTTAGAGGATATGTAAACGCCGCTGCCTGAGTCCACCAGCCAGCGTGAACCGTTCATGGTCAGGCGCAGGCTGAGGGCGTCGGCGTGGCCATGGCCGCAGCGGCCTGTGCCTTGCGGTCCAGCATCGATCATCATGGTCTGCGAGCAGGGCACGGTATCGGCGATCACATAGATGCCGCCGTCACGGAAGGCGATGGAAGCCGGCTGGAGTTGCGGCTTGGGCGGTGCAAGCTTCGCGATGGCGCGTTCTCCGTAGAGCCAGATGGACTCTTCGGTGAGCCGCGCTGTCGTCAAATCGTTGCGGCCGAGGGCGAGAGCACCGAGCGCGAGGGGGTCCGTCATGTGTTCGGTGTGGTTGCGTCGAGGATTGAATAGTCGACCACCGTCATCGTCGCCAAAACCTTCCACCGGGCCCGTCTGCGCGAGGGCTGCAATCACGTCCAACATCTTGCCCAGCACTTCATCGTAGGCGGCAGAAATGCGCTTGCCATTGGCCGCCGCGAGCGCTCGCGTATACAGGAAGAAATCGAGCGCATAGACGTGGTAGTAAAGGGACTGCTCGAAATAAACGCCATCGGAGCGGACTTGCCGTCCGGCTTCACGCAGTACGATTTGCCAACCCTCACTCTTCCAACGTGCTGCGTGTGGCATCTGTGGATAAATCGTGCCTAGGAAAAACATGGCGACGGCTTCGCCGAGCAGGTGTGTGTTCGGAGAGAAGTAGGTGGACAGATAGCGCTCGATGTAACGCCCGTGAAAGGCGAGAGCGGGAAGAAGCTGGGAGCGAAACTCGGCATAGGCAGGTGCATCAGCGAGCAAATGATCCACCCAGATCCACGACAGACTGCGAAACGCAACTTCCAGCGTGCTGCCCCAGTTCATGCCCAGCGGATAGGGGTTTGCATTCATCCAACTATGCCACTGCGCAGTCAGTTCGCGAACGTACTTTTCATCACGTGTAAGCAGCCATGCCTTGGCCAGGGTGACCAAGTGCTGATGACGGTTGAGTTCCCAAGTAACTTTATGGTCGCCGACCCGCGCGAATTCAAGAAAGGGAATCTTGAACCATGGGTCGAGTGGCGCTCGTTTTGCATGGACAAGGTCGAGGTGCCAGTCGATGTCATGGCTGTTGCCGTAATCAAGGTTCTCGTAGCCCAGGAGGCGAAAGCGGTGCTCACAAATTTCATCCGCTTCGTCCACAACGGCGGCGGCCTCGGTGGGCAGGTGCTGCTGCAGCAACTGGGCGCGTGGAGCGGCATGGCCGCGGTCGAAAAAGAACTGGCCTTCCGTTGAGAGCGCATGCAACCGGATCGCATGGGAAGGCATGCCGAGCTGATGGCGCAGGAGATCAGTGCGTTTGTTGAGTTCCTGCGCGAGGCGCGTGAATAATTCGTCGCCGTTCATGCGGGAGATGCGCGCCAACTTGTTGTGCCATCGGGAAGTCACAAGTAGCCCTTATCTTACAATGTGGGAGAGCGGACTCGGCAGCTGGCGCCGAATGAGGTTGACACTCCAAAGTGTTTCTAGTTTGAGGCTTGGGATTCACCGGGGACTATGGATGGAGGGCGCGGTTAGGTTATCTTGGTAAGTTGTTGTCCTGCGGCAAGTTCTTTACGATTTAGTGTTGCGGGAGGAAGTGGCGCACCAATAGACGGCCAGCCGCAGCGCTGGAAAGAAGGAGGTTTTACTTTGGGTTTGTCGGTCAGTGTCTTTGGTTTGGGGTATGTCGGATCCGTGTCGGCAGCTTGCTTTGCGTCGATGGGGCACAAGGTGATTGGCGTCGACGTGAGCCGGGCCAAAGTCGAAATGCTCGATTCCGGGCGCACGCCGATCATTGAAGCTCGCATGAGCGAATTGGTGGCGGAGGCGAAGCGGGCTAGTCGCTTGCATGCCACCACTGACGCGACGGAAGCAGTGTTGAACTCCGACGTCTCTTTTGTTTGCGTGGGCACGCCGAGTTTGAAGAATGGGAAGCTTGATCTCAGCCATATTGAAAGCGTGGCGCGGGAGATCGGCGGGGCGATTCGGCAGAAAAAGTCCGCGCACGTGTTTGTGCTGCGCAGCACCGTGCTGCCGGGGACGACCGGGACGGTGGCGTTGCCGATTCTTGAAAAAGAAAGCGGGAAGAAATGCGGACGCGATTTTACCGTCTGTTATAACCCGGAGTTCATGCGCGAAGGCAGCGCGGTCGCCGATTTTCTGAACCCGCCGTACACGATTCTGGGGGCGAGCGACAAGAATCATCTGGCGCCGCTACGGGAACTCTACAAGGACCTTCCAGCCCAGCTTTACGAGACCACGATTCCGGTCGCGGAGATGGTCAAGTACTTCTCCAACTGCTACCACGCGCTGAAAATCGGATTCGCCAACGAGATGGGGACGATGTGCAAACACCTCGGGGTGGATGCGCAGGAAGTCACCAAGATATTTACCTCGGACACGAAGCTGAACATCTCTCCGGCATATCTCTCGCCTGGATTCGCGTTTGGTGGCTCCTGTCTGCCGAAGGATCTGCGGGCTATCACCTATAAAGCGAAAGAGCTTGATCTGAAGCTTCCGGTGTTGGAATCGCTTATGCCGAGCAACGCTGTGCACATCGACCGCGCCGTGGATATGGTGATGAGCACGGGAAAAAAGAAAATCGCGCAACTTGGCCTGAGCTTTAAGGCCGGCACGGATGATCTGCGCGAGAGCCCGCAGGTGCAGCTGATCAAACGTCTGATGGGGGAAGGATTGGAAGTGCGCATCTGGGATGAAGATGTTTCACTGGGGCGTTTGGCAGGCGCGAATCGCCAGTATATTGAAGAAGTCATTCCGCACATCGGATCGGTGCTTACGGCCGATCTTGAGAGCGTGATGCGGTCGGCGGAAGTTGTGATTTTAGGCAACAACTCTGCAAGCCGGGAGCGGTTGGCGCAATATCTGCGCCCGGACCAGATCGTGATTGACCTGATCCACCTGGACCGGACAAAACGCCCGGAAGGTGCGAAAGCATACGAAGGCATTTGCTGGTAGCCAGCCCGGAGCGCAACCTGTCTCCAACTCCCAGCTTCGGCCCGGTCCTTGGAGCTTGTGGGAGCCCACTTTTGCCACGGGTAGTGGGATAAATGGGAAAAAGTCTTCCCATTCGTGCCCACTGTGATACTGTGGATCGCAAGAAGCTGAGGCGTACATCTTTGCAAATAGATGAAACAAAAGATGTTAGCCTCATGTTAATAGAGCGTATTTTTCCTCGGATGGCAGCCCATTTGCTGCTGAAGAGGCACGCCTTTTTTGCGAGGAATATTCCCCTGACCTCGGTACGGCTAGAATAAGCATCAGAACTGCCGCAGTCGGGCTGGGCCTCTTGATCATGTTTCAGGCTGTGAAAGCAGTTCTGTCGGGCCGGAGTGCGCAGTGAGAACGATGTTCTGGGTGTCGGCTGCGGTAATCGTCTACGCCTATGTGGGGTACCCGGTTTGGCTGTGGCTGCACAGTTGGTGGTCTCCTTGGCCGGTGCTACGCGGACCGGGTTTGCCGCCGGTTTCGGCGGTGATGGTGGTCCGGAACGAGGAATCGGCGATCGCGCGCAAGCTTGAGAACCTGCTGACGCTCGATTATCCAGCCGAGAAACTGGAAGTGGTGACGGTCTCCGATGGCTCGAGCGACGGCACAGAGATGGCTCTTGCTGAGTTTGAACGGCAAGATCCACGCGTGCGGGTGGTTGCGAAACAGGCCTCAAAGGGCAAGGCGGCCGGACTGAACGATGCGATTGCGTTGGCACGGGGCGAGATACTGCTTTTCACCGATGCTCGGCAGCAAATCGAGCCGGGTGCGCTGCGCTTTCTGATCGAGAATTTTGGCGACCCCCAAGTGGGGGCAGCGAGCGGAGAGTTGATGCTGGGAGATCCGGCGAGTGGAGAAACGGCAAAAGGAATGGGATTGTACTGGCGCATCGAGAAGAAGATTCGGGAACTGGAATCGGCTTCGGGTTCTGTCGCCGGAGCGACGGGAGCGATTTACTGTGCGCGCCGCGCCTTGCTCGATCCGCTGCCGGAAGGGACCATTCTCGATGACGTGCTGCTGCCCATGCAGGTAGTGCGCCGGGGCGGGCGCGTGATTTTCGACTCGCGGGCACGGGCTTGGGACTCGCCCGATCTCGGTGAAAGCCGCGAGTTTTCGCGCAAGGTTCGCACGCTGAGCGGGAATTATCAGCTCCTGCAACTGGCTCCCTGGCTGCTGAGTTCGGCGAATGCGATTCGCTTTGAGTTCATCAGCCACAAGCTGTCGCGGCTGATTGTGCCTTTTGCGCTGCTGGGGTTGCTGATCGCATCGATTTTCTTGCCGGGACCTTTCTACCGGGTGGCGCTGGGAACGCAGATTGCGTTCTACGTGCTCAGTCTGGTGGCACTGGGAGGGATCGAGGTTGGTCCGCTCTCGCGACTGGCGGACGCGGCGCGGACGTTTGTGGTGTTGAATTCGGCCGCTCTGATGGCGTTTGTAAACTTTGTGACCGGGAGGAAAACAGTCTGGGTTCGCTGAACCGTTATGAGAATCCTCTGGGTCAAAGCCGATAAACTCCTGCCGGTCGAGAACGGTGGCAACATCCGCTCGTATCACGTGTTGCGCTATCTCGCATCGCGGCACGAGCTGACGTTCTGCTCCTACTATGGAGGAGGACCGGACCCGGACTATGAGCAGGAGTTGCGGAGGCAGTTGCCGGGGGCGGTCGCCATGTGTACGGGCAAGAGGGAACTGGCGGGAGTAGGGCGAGGCCTCGACTATTTGTGGCATCTCGGGGCACAAGCTCCGTACGCGGTCAGGAGATTTGCTGATGCAGCGGTGCAGCGGCGGCTTGCAACCTGGTTTTGCGAGAACATCTTTGACGTGGCTGTATGCGACTTCCTGGATGCGGCCGTGAATTTTCCCGCTCGGCTGAACATCCCGAGCGTGTTATTCCAGCATAACGTGGAGTGTGAAATCTGGCGGCGCCATATGGAAACCGCGAGCAATCCGGTCAAGAAAATGATGTACCGCATGGAATTCCACAAAATGCTGGGCTACGAACAGGGCGCGGTGAGGAGATTTCAGCATGTGATCGCGGTGTCGGAAAACGACCGATCGCTCATGAAGCAGTGGGTGGATGCCGATCACATTACAGTCGTGCCCACGGGAGTGGACCTCGCGCATTTCGCGCTGGACCCGTATACGTCGAATACAGGTGCGTCGGGGGGAGCGCCGCTGATCACCTTCATTGGCGCCATGGACTGGGAGCCGAATGTGGACGGCGTGGAGTATTTTTGCGGTGAAGTCTGGGGAGCGATCAAAAGGGAAGTGCCGGAGGCACGACTCCGCATCGTAGGGCGCAATCCGGTGCGGCGCGTCCAGAAGTGGGCCGCGGACTCGATCGAGGTGACGGGGCGCGTGCCTTCTATCATTGAACATCTGTGCGAGTCTTCTGTGGTGATTGTGCCCTTACGGATCGGCGGAGGCACACGCCTCAAGATCTACGAAGCGATGGCGGCGGGCAAGGCAGTGGTCTCGACGACGGTGGGCGCGGAAGGATTGGACGTCCATCACGGCCGCGACATCATTCTGGCCGACGATGCCCAGGCGTTTTCTCAGGCAGTGATCATGCTGTTGCGAGATAGCGAATTGCGGAGCCGCTATGGAAAGGCGGCGGCCGAGATGGCGGCTCGTTATGACTGGCCCGCGATCGGGCAGCGATTCAGCGAAGTGCTGGAGTCAGCGGCGGAGAAGAAGTCTGTCGAAGCCGCAGCATCTCCAGTTCGCGTGGGGTAACAAACGAAAGAAGGGACTGTGGCTACTGGCGATAACGGCAACGCAACAGCGGTGGAGGCAGCATCGGAGAGACGCGCGTCCTTCCGGATCTCCGACCCGACGAAGCAAGCGTTCTTCTGGCTGAGCGGGTTCTTCGTGGTCTATTGTGCGCGTCCGGAAGATTGGATACCTGCCATCGGCTACCTTCCTCTTGCCAAGATTACCGCGACCCTCGCCCTGTGGGGGCTGTTCAGCAGCATGGGAAACACGAAGCGTACGATGAAGGATTTACCCAAAGAAGCGCGGCTGCTGCTCACGATGCTGCTCCTGCTTTACCTCGGCGCCTTTCTCTCGCCTGTTTGGAAAGGCGGCGCGATATCCCGGACCATCGACTTTTCCAAGATTTACATCGCCTGGGTGCTGATCTTCCTGCTCATCACTACGTTCGACCGGCTGCGCCAGATCATTTTCATCCAGACTTTTTGCGTTGTCACGGTCTGTGCCATCGCGCTCGTCAAAGGGCACAACACGCCCCGGCTCGAAGGTGTCATCAATGGGATCTATGCGAATCCAAATGATCTGGCGTTTGCCATTGTTTTGTCGCTGCCATTCTCACTCGCCTTTATGCTAACGGCCAAGAACGCGATCAAAAAGGTGTTTTGGTTTGGTGGGATGTTGATCATGTTAGTCGCGCTTTTCGAAACCGCGTCCCGCGCTGGTTTCATTGACCTGGTCATTTGCGGAAGTTTCACTCTCTACCTTTTCGCCATCAAAGGCAAACGAATGTATTTGCTGGTGGCAACGGCCTTTCTGAGCGTGCTCATCGGAGCCAGCGTTGGCGGCAAACTTTACGATCGCTTTGAAGCCCTTTCCGGCGACAGCGTGGGCGAGCAGTCGGCAGTTGGATCATTCGAGCAAAGAAAGTTCCTGATGATGCGCGCCCTCGACGCAATTGAGCAGTATCCACTCTTCGGTGTTGGCGTGCAAAACTTCATCGCTTATTCGGGGGAGTGGCGTGAAGTTCACATGACCTACCTCCAGGTCTGCGCCGAAGGTGGCATTCCGGTTTTCATTATTTATGTCATGATTTTCCGGCGAGGGTTTCAGAACCTGAAGCTCCTGAGAAAGAGAACCGATCTCGATCCCGACATTGTCCTATTTGTTGGGGCACTTACCAGTTCGCTGGTGGGGTTCGGTGTGGGGGCGTTGTTCGCCCCAGAGACGTACCAGTACTTTCCCTATTTTTTTGTTGCCTTTGCGGCGACGCTGATGCAGACAATCAAAGAGCAAGATCAAGAACAAGAGAAAGGGCCCGGCCCGGCGTCTCCTGCGCCGAAGAAGGCCCATCATTTCCTGGAGGTTTATGCCGATCGCGGAAGAACAAGCGCAGTCACCCCTGTCCGCTGACTTGCAGGCGATCTTGCGGTGCCTCAGTTGCGGCT
>PLHN01000064.1 GCA_003139975.1 Acidobacteriaceae bacterium | reverse complement strand
CCGGCCCAGCGGAGGCGTGCGTCGTAGCCAATGGCAGCGGCACCGCCAACACGAATGTCACGAACATACAAATCACCTGCACCACAACCACAGGTAGCGCCACGCTCAATCCGTCTTCCGCGCACCAAGGTTCGGCAGAGACGATCACGATCACTGGAACTGGTACAACCTTTGGTCCAACGACTGCGGTCAACTTTGGAGCGGACATAACCACCGGGACGGTGAGCGTGAATGGGCCGACGAGCGCCTCCGTGCCAATCACGATTGATAACGTAGCGGTGATCGGGCCACGCACCGTGACCATCACGACTGGATCGCAAGTGGCAACGGCCACGTTTACCGTGGTCGCCGGCGTACCGGTGGTAACCGTGATCAGCCCGAACATGATTCAGCCCACGCAGACGGAAAGCGTAGCCATCACCGGGGCCTTCACCAACTGGGCCAGCGGGACCACGACGGCCAACTTCGGTCCTGGCATCGCGGTCGGCGGCGCAGCCGCTGGTACATTCGGTCCCGTCACTGTGAATAGCGCGACGAGTTTGACCGCGAACCTTGTCACCTCCGGCGCCTCAAACGGATTCCGCAGCGTGCAGATCCAGACCGGCTCGCAAACCTTGACCGTGAACAACGGGATGCTGGTTCAGACCTGCAACGGGACGGTGCCGGCCGTGCTCAACATCAGTCCGTTCAATGGCGCGACGGGCGTGCCGCTGAATGCGCTTGTTCAAGTGCAGTTCAGCATGCCTATGAACGGCAGCACGCTCTCGCTTGGGACCAGCGGAAGCGCCACGGTCTTCTTCTACGACACCACGACCAACCAGGAAGTACCGGGCGCGATCGCGCTCGACGCATCAGGCACCATTGCCACCATCACGCCCAGCGAGACGCTGCCAGCCGGCCGAGTGTTCTCCATTTACTTAAGCCACACGAACCTGGCTAAAGATGCCTGCGGAGATAGCCTGTCGGCCCAGCAGTTCTACTTCACAACCGCGTTTAACAACGATTTGACCGGGCCGGCACTCACGGGAACCAGCCCCGAGAACGGCGATATTAATATCCCGCTGAATGCGCCGATAGTCCTGCAGTTCAACGATCAGCTGGATCCGATCACCGCGCAAACCGGCCTCTCCATGCAGGTGGGCGGAAACGCGGTGTCTGGCACGTTCACATACTCCACGAACGACCAGACTGTTACCTTCACCCCCGCCACTGCACTGACGGCGAGCACAAACTACACCGTCAGCTACAGTGCCCAAATCACCGATACCGTCGGCAACGCGCTGACCAACCCGGGCAGTTTCACTTTCACGACCGGCACCAACAGCATCACGATCGGTCCTTCCGTCACAGTAGTGGACCCTCCGAACCAAACCGTCAACGTCGGTTTGAACGTTACCCCGCATGTAACGTTCAACGAACCGGTAAATGAACTGAGCATTCCAGCCACGTTGAGCCTGGATTACGAGAACGGCAGCCCGGTCGTTCCCGCCACGGTTACGGTTGCGGCGAATCGCCTGAGCGCCACCATCACGCCCAGCGCGCCGCTTCTCCCGAACACCGAGTATGGCGTGCAGATCTGCGGATACACCGATATTGCTGGAAACAGCGGCAATTGCTTCGGTTCCACCTTCGTTACCGGCAGCAATGCGGTCACCAGCCACACCACGGTGAGCACGGTCGTTCCCGCGAACGCTCAGACGGGTGTGCCTTTGAACCCCCAGATCGTGGCTGTCATGAGTAATACCGTCGATCCCACGTCGCTTACGAATAGCGCAATCAACGTTACGCCTTCAGGCGGCAGCGCAGTTGCAGGAGCCCTCAGTCTCGCCAGCGATGGCGTTACCCTTACGTTCGTTCCGAGTACGGCGTTGACCGCCTCCACGGTATACACGATTTCGGTAAGCGGGTTCTTCGACATCGATGGCAATTCCGTTACTCCCTTTACAAGCACATTCACTACCGGCACGGCTTCATTCGCCGCCCAATCCTTCAAGCTGTCCTCGACGAGTCCGGCGAACAAAGCTACGGGTGTATCGGTAACCAGCCCGGTGACGTTCACCATGAGCAACCTCATTGATGCGGCATCCGTGAACAGCCAGACCGTCGAGGTCGAGGTCTGCTATGACGGCACCGCCTGCACCAACTCGGAATTCGTGGCGGGGACCTTCGCAGTGAGCGGCGCAACGGTCACCTTCACTCCGTTAACTCAATACCCGGCCAGCACCGTGATTGGAATGTACGTATCCGGATTGATGGATGAGGCCGGCAACCAGGTCTACAACCCCAAATTCGGCACGTTCACAACTGCGAATACTGTGGACACGACCGCCCCGACGGTGACGATCACTCCCGCCAACGGCGCGACCAACGTCGGACTGAACACCCAAGTTGTTCTAAGCTTCTCGGAGTCTATCAACACATCCACTATTTCTACGAGTTCGCTGGCGTTGTTCAACAGCGATAGTCCGATCGGCTACAACTACAGCATTTCCCAGGACAATCGCACGATCATCGTCACTCCGGGGGGCAACGCATGGACGCCGGGCGCCGTCATCAACGTCGGCTTGAGCAACGCCATTCGGGATCTCTCCGGCAATGCCTTGGCAAATACCAACAGCCAGTTCACCTTAACCACGGCGCTCGCGAGTTCCGCTCCTACTGTGGTGGCAATGCGTCCGGGCAACGGCGCAACCAACGTCCCCGCAAATACAGCAGTCACGCTGTTTACCAGTACCGCCATGAGCCCCTCGACCATCAATGGATCTCTCTACGTCACGGACAATGGAGTCGTGGTATCGGGGGCAGTGCAGCTATTCAGCAATGGCCAGGCTATTGAATTCACGCCGGCCAGTTCTTTCAACCCGGGCGACCTGATTCAGGTCTTCCTGAACTCGACAGCTCAGAGCGCGAGCGCCGTTTCGCTCAGCAGCTTTAGCGGACAGTTCACGGTAGCGGGATCTCCGGCAAACACCGCGGCAGTCGCGCAGGCGGTCAATCCGTTCCCAAACGCAACGAACGTACCGCTGAACACCATCATCCAGGTGGAATTTAACCAGCCGCTTGCGGCAGGCAGCATCAATTGCAGCGGAAGCTCGGGGTCGGTGACGCTCTACCAGAGCAGCACGGGCACTTACTTGACTCCAAATTGCACGCTGATCGGCGGCGGCCAGGTCATCAACATCGCCCCGAGCGGTAATCTGGCCTCGGGATCGCAGTATCAGGTAAAGGTTTCGAGTTCCGTCACCAATACAAACGGCATTCCCGTGCAGCCATTTACGGCGAACTTCACCGCCGGCTCGGCCGCAGACAATGCCGCGCCCACCATCACTTCGGAAGCTCCCATCAACAACGCAACCAGGATCGGCACGAATGCACTCGTCAGCGTGAACTTCAATAAGGCCATCAATCCGGTATCGGTCACGGGCAGCACCATCCAGTTGAGCGGCAACTCCATAACAGAGGTGCCCTCGAGCATCAGCTTCACGCCGGATTACACGCGAGTGACGATCGTTCCACAAGCTCCTTTGCCGCCGAGCACTGTGATGACACTAGCGGTGAACGGCGTGACCAGCCAAGCCGGCAAGAGCGTGGCGGCCACGACTACCACTTTCACAACCGCCGCGCAGCCCGACTTCACTGCTCCTTACGTTATCAACAGCAGCGTGCAGAATGGCCAGGCGAACGTTCCCGTGAATTCGCCCTTCAGCATGCAATTCAGTAAGGCCATGGACATCGGAAGCTTCAATGCGTCGAACGTCTATGTTTCTGGAGGAATCCTGGCGCAGATCGTGCCCAGCACAGTTTCCTGGAGCGCCGACCAGACGACCATTTTCCTCGTGCCCGGCGGGCCGCTGAACGTTGGCGATAGTTACTCGCTGTGCAGCGCCTCCATGACGGACCTTGACGGCAATCCGCAGCAGAGCTTCTGCGCTAATTTCACCGCAGCCTTTGCCGCCAACACTACCCCGCCAAGCGTGGTGAACACCAGCCCTGAAAACGGCCTGACTCAGGTTGCAACAAATTCGCCAGTCCAGGTGCTGTTCAGCGAGCCGATCCAACCGACCAGCATCGGCCAAATCACGCTCAAAACCGGCAGCAATGCGGTCGCGGTTACACCATCGTTCAGCGACGCCAACCAGTTGCTCACTCTAACGGCTACGCAGCCGCTCGCGGCCAGCACCGGGTACACCATTTCAATCACGGGTGTGAAGGATACGGCCGGCAACCAGATGACCGCAACGGTCACGAACACGTTCACCACCGGACCAACTTTCGATCTCAACCCTCCGTCGGTGGTCTTGTCTGATCCCGCACCTAACACAGCGGGCGTGGGCACAAACGTAGCTCCGCGTGTGCAGTTCTCCAAGCGGCTCAACCCGCTCAGCGTGGTGACGAGCTCCAACGAGACATATAACCAGGGTTCAGTCCAGTTGTTAAACGCCGCCACGGGCGTGTTCGTGCCCGTCACAGTCAGCATGTCCTCTGACCGGTTGACCGCCACTCTGACGCCCACTTCTCCGCTCATGTCCAACACTCAATACGAGCTTTACATCGGAGAGACCCTTAACTATTACGATGTGGCCGGCAACAGCGGTACTGCTTACACGAGTAACTTCACGACCGGCTCAGGCACGGACTCCAAGGCTGCCACGGTCAGCACGATAAGTCCGGTGAGTGGGCAAACCGCCGTGCCATTGAACGCGCAGATCGTGGCCGTCATGAGCGACAGCGTCGATCCCACAACGGTCACCAACAGCTCCATCACCGTTACACCCTCTGGTGGCAGCGCCATTGCCGGTACCGTGACGCTCGCCAGCGACGGCGTCACGCTCACGTTCGTGCCTAATGCGAACCTGGCTAAGAGCAAGGTCTACAACGTATCGGTTGGCGGATTCAACAGCGTGGAGAACGTTCCCGTCTCAACTTTTGCCAGTTCGTTCACGACGGGGACCGCTTCTTACGGCAGTGCATCGTTCACCTTAAGCTCAACGACTCCGGCGAGCGGAGCCACGAGTGTAGCGGTGACGAGCCCGGTCACATTCACCATGAGCAACCTGATCGATCCGGCAACTGTGAACAACAGCACCGTCGAGGTCTGCATCAACACCTGCGGCACTGAATATGTGGCGGGCACTTACAGTGTGAGCGGAGCCACCGTCACATTTACACCGCTGACGCAATACCCGGCCAATGCCACGATAGGAATGTATGTGGACGGGTTGGCCGACGTGGCGGGAAATGTAACTAGTAATCAGAACGGGGGGTCGTTTACGACCGCGAGCACGGTGGACAGCACCCCGCCGACGGTGGCCATCACTCCCTCCAACGGCTCGGCCAACCTCGGGCTTAACGCGCAGGTTGTGTTGACCTTCTCGAAGTCCATCAACCCGACGACCATCAGCAGCAGTTCGGTGAACCTGTTTAATGGAGATACGCCGCTCAACCCGGTAATCACCATCTCCCAGGACAATCGCACGGTGGTCCTTAACTCCGATGGGACAACTTTGCCCGCCGGCGCGACCATCACCGTGATGGCCAGCCACATGATTACAGACCTCTCGGGGAATGCGCTTGCCGACACGACCAGCCAGTTCACCACTACGGCGGCTGTTCTGACATCGGCGCCTAGCGTCCTCAGTTCGCGCCCGGGCAACGGCGCAACCAATGTTCCGGCCAACATCGTCATCACGTTATTTACCAGCGCTCCGATGAATGCGGGAACAATTTCCGGCGCTCTTGAGGTCTCGCAGAACGGCGTGCTGGTTTCTGGAACCGCTACGGTGTTGAGCAACGGACAGACCATCGAATTCACGCCCAGTTCCGCTTTCGCGGCCGGGGCGCCGATCCAGGTCTTTTTGAATTCCACCGCGCAGGACATTTATGGGAACAATCTCACGAACTTCGCGGAGACCTTCACGACCACGGGCTCGTTGACTAACAGTGCGGCGGTTGCGCAAGTGGTCAATCCGTTCCCCAACGCCACCAACGTGCCGCTGAACAGCGTCGTCCAGGTCGAGTTCAACCAGGCATTGCAAGTCAGCACGGTCACTTGCAATGGGAGCTCGGGCTCGGTGACTCTATACCAGAACAGCACGGCCACCTATTTGACGCCGAACTGCACGGTGGTTGGCGGCGGGCAAGTCATTAGTATCGCCCCAACCAGTAATCTTGTTTCGGGATCGACCTATAAGGTTGCGGTGACGGGTAACGTCACCAATATCGACGGCATTGCCGTCCAGCCGTTCAGCTACAGTTTCACCGCCGGCACGGCCGTAGATAGCGCCGCGCCTACCGTCGTCTCGGTCGCGCCTCCGAATTCGTCTGTCAACATCGGAACAAATGCCCCGGTCAGCGTGAACTTCAATAAGGCGATTAACCCTGTGTCCGTTACGGGTAGTTCGATCCAGGTGAGCGGCGGCTCGGTCACGGAAGTGCCGTCGAGCATCAGCTTCACGCCGGACTTCACGCGGACGACGATCATTCCGCAGGCTCCCCTGCCAACGAGCACGCAGATGGCGGTCGCCATCAATGGCGTTACCAGCGAGGCGGGCGTGGCCGTTGCCAGTCAGACCACGCACTTCACCACCTTGGCCGGACCGGACCTCACTGCCCCGTACGTGGTGAATGCCAGTGTGGCCAGCAACCAGTACGTCGGCACCAATGCCGCCTTCGCCATGCAGTTCAACAAACCGATGGACCCCGGAAGCGTGAACCCGGCGGGCGCACAAGACGTCTTCGTTTATGACCTTACCGCCGCTGCGAATGTCGCAACGGCCATTACGTTCAGCGCCGACTCCACCACGGTCATGCTGAAGCCAACGGCCAATCTGGCAGCCAGTCATCAGTTTCAGATGTGCGCGAACTCCATGACGGATTTCTCCGGCAACACGCAGACGAATTACTGCGTGAAGTTCTACGCGGGAACGGGAACTGACACGACGGGCCCAGCGGTGCTGCAGGTGAGTCCGCCGAGCGGATTCACGGGAGTTGGAACTAACTCGCCCGTACAAATTTTGTTCAGCGAACCCATTGATGGCGCGTCCATTGGTGGCGTGACACTGAAGCAGGGTAGCTCGGTAATTCCGGCAACCGCCGCGCTATCCGACGGCGATCAGCGTCTGCAGTTGCTGCCTCTGACGCCGTTGACCTCGAACACGACTTACACCATCAACGTCACGGGAGTCCTCGACATCACCGGCAATGCCCAGACCAGCTTCCCATCGCAGTCGTTCACGACCGGGACCACGGCTGATCTGATTCAACCTGCCCTGTCGTCGACGAACCCGGCGGGCGGCGCAACGAGCGTGTCCGTAACCACCGGAGTGCAAGCCTTCTTCAACAAAGCCATGAACCCCGCGTCGTTCGATCCGACCAACAGCTTCGTGATGTATGACTCCTCGCACAATCTGGTCCCGGCGACCATAACTTTCTCGGCCAACTATACGACGGCCACGCTGCAACCGAAGGCGTACCTTACGGGAGGGGGGGCGCTCTACTCCGTGTTTATTTCATACTTCGCTCCTGTTACTGATTTGGCTGGGAACACAGCCGCGCCCACGATTCTGTTCTTCACGACTCAATGAGGAGGCAACGTGGGAGGGGTCCAAGTCAGGGAAACGCTAGCATTCTAAGTATGGCTGTCCCGTGCATGAAAAGCACGGTATCACCGTAGTTCAGACTCGTGCGCAGAGCCATCGCTGGCAACAGGACTCCAGTCGGGTTCTCCTCTTCGCAATCGCCATCGACTTACCCTAATCCACCTGGTGTTTGGCCGTGTATCCTTCGCGGCAGTAGACGATGTACTTTACCTCTTTACCCTTTTGGTCTCTAACTTTCAGCGGCCCTCCGTCGGGCGCCTGCATCTCAACCTTCAGTTTGCGGTAAGTGCCATCGAGTTTGGTATTGGTGGGATGGTACGCGATGGTGTATTGGTTGCGAATGTCGGATGAGATCTGGGCAAAGTCTTCCGGTAATTCGCCCTGGAAGCGTGGCTGATAGAACCTCCCGCCGGTCAGGCTGGCAAAGGTCTTCAATTGATTGTCGTTCTGCAGCCAGCCAATCTCGCGCGCTCCGCTTGCTCCGAATGCATCCGCCATTTCGCGATATGTCCACCCGATGCTGACGGGGTAGATGGTGATGTCTTTGGTGGATTTGACCTTCTTCAGGATCTGGTCGTAATTGAGCTTGCTGAAGGTATCGGCTCCTGAAGAAATCAGGATGATGTATTTCTTCCCTTCGACGCGATCGATGCGGTCGATCGTGTCGAAGAGCGCGTCGAACAGATTGCGTTCGCTCATTCCCGGAACGCGAAGCGAGTTGAGCGCGCCCATGATGGCTCGCTTGTCTTGGGTAAAGTCGACCAGAATCTGGGGCTTCATATCGTAGGAGACCACGGCGACGTAGTCATCCTTCCTGAGGCCACTGGCGAATGTGTAAGAGGCGTTGAGCGCGTCATACATGTAGTGATACGCCTGAGAGCCGGAAAAGGCTCTGGCAGCCGCGAATTCAATCAAGAGGACTGCGGTGATCGGCGCTTGCGTCTGGTTAAAGGAAGAGATTTTTTGGGGCTGGCCATCCTCCATGATTTTGAAATTGTCCTGCTTCAGACCAGGTATAGTCTGGCCGTCTTTGGTGGTGACGAGCACGTCGAGCGTGACGAGGGGAACATCGACCTTGATCGAGTAGTCGGGCATGTTCTCGATCTTCTTGGGTTTTTCGGGCGCGGGCGGCGGCGGTTCGTCCTTCTTCTTCGGGATGACGTAGGGACCGATGTCGTTTTGCGGCCCACCGGCCTCCGGCGGGGCCTCCTGCTGGTTGGGATTAGCCGGTGGTTGCTGCGGCGGGGACTGTTGGGAAGAGCTCTGGGCCAAAACGAAGTAGCTAGCGCAAGCCAGCAATAAACAGGCAAAAGCCAAGGCGCTCAGACGCTTACGGGGCTTTGCCAGCCCCAGCCGAAGATGCAGAAACAGCCTGGATATCATGGGAGGACCTCGAAACGACCTGTGCTAGTATAGATGCAACAACTCTGCGGTTGGAATAGTTTGCAGGGTGCAAAAAGACCTCCTCTCCGGCAAAACCATTTTGACAGCGCGCGGAGTCTAAGAAAGTAGCACGGTCATTTTTTGACCTCCGGGGACCCTCAATGAGAATCACGGCGTTACGCGCCGCCCTTCTGTGCCTAGGCGTCACTTTGTCTGCCAGCGCACTCGACAAGCCACCCATCATCCCGCTCGACCAGATTCATGCCGGCATGAAAGGCACGGCGCTCACGGTGTTTCAGGGAGTCAAGCCGGAATCCATGGACGTGGAAGTTCTGGGCGTGCTGCACAACGTGAACGGACCCAAAGGCGACGTCATTCTCGTGAGGCTGCATGGCACCAAGCCTGAATACACGGGCGTAGTCGCGGGCATGAGCGGAAGCCCGGTGTACATCGACGGCAAACTGGCGGGCGCGCTGGCGTTCCGCATCGGCGAATTTTCCAAGGAGCCGATCGCCGGTGTGACGCCGATTGAAGAGATGTTGGAAATTAACGCGCTCGACGACCGGCCGGCGCCAGCGCCAGTGCAGGTGAACGCTTCCGACAAGGCAGGGAAGAGCGCGATGGCGAGCCCGGGAATCGGCGCGGCGTCGCTCGCGCCGACTCTTGCCGGCAACTACCGTGAGTATCTGAAGCCGATTGAAGCGCCGTTTGTGTTTAGCGGATTTTCCGATGCGACGATGGCGCGCTATGCAAATGAATTCGTGGCTGCGGGCATTGTGCCGGTCATGGGCACGGGATCGTCGAGCGGTGAGAAGCAGCCGGAGCCAATCGAGCCGGGCTCGGCCGTCAGCGCGGTGCTGGTGCGCGGCGACATGGATATTGCGGCAACTTGCACGGTCACGTATGTCGATCCCAAGCGGTTGCTGGCGTGCGGGCATCCGCTGCTGCAGTTTGGCGAGGTTGACCTGCCGATGACGAAGGCGACGGTGGTGGCGACCCTGCCATCGCCGCTGAATGCATTCAAAATTGTCAATACAACGGAAACCGTAGGCGCGTTTGTGCAAGACCGGCAGTCGGGAATTCTTGGCGAGCTGGGGCACGAGCCGAAGATGATTCCGGTGACGGTGACTCTGCGCGGCGGTTCGGCTCCGAAAGAGTTCCACTACGAAATTCTCAATAACGCGCGCCTCAGCCCAATGGCCATGATGGCTACGGTGTTTAACTCTCTGCATGGCACGAACGAATACGGCGAAGACACCACCTATCGCATGAACGGTGTGCTGAGCGTGAAGGGCTATCCGGACGTGACCATGCACAATATGTTTGCGCCACAGGATAGCGGCCAACCCGCGGCGGCGCTGGCGGCCGGCAGCATCGGAGAGCGCTTCGGGCGCATCTACAGCAATCCTTATGACGCGCCCGAGGTTCAGGGCGTGAAGCTGGATTTCGATCTGGTGCGGGAGCGGCGGTCGGCGCGGCTGGAAGCATCGCGCACGGATGTGACCGAGGCGCGGCCGGGCGACCAGATTACGGTTGAGACGGTGATTCGTCCTTATCGCGGCGAGCGGCTGGTGCGGCAGATTCCAGTTCGCATTCCGACTTCGGCATCGAAAGGCACGATGCGCATTCTTGTTAGCGACGGCGATACGCTGGACCGCATGCATCGCGCCGCGCCGATGATGAGCCGGGGCCTGGGCCTGGCTCCGACAATCGCGCTGCTGAATAAGGAACGGTCGAACGACCGCGTGTATGTGTCGATTTTCGATTCCGACCCGGAGGCGATGGTCGCGGACAAAATCATGCCTACGTTGCCGCTTTCCGTGATGAACGTGATGGACAACATGCGCGGCACGCAGGACATGGTGGTGCTCGGCGAATCGTCGGTGAGCGAAGCTTCCACCGAACCGCTGGAGTATGTAGTTGCCGGCGCGCAGATGCTGACGATTAATATTAAGTAAGTCGCTTACGTCAGCGGCTCCGAAATCAGGCAGTCCGGGTTTTGAGCGCTATCGCGCCTGGTTGCGACAGTTATCGTCTCCCACATTCCGCGTACCGTAAAGAAAAGCCGCCCGAAGCGCGAGCGGCAATTCTGAGAAAGCCAGGAGCAGCTGGTTCCGTACCACCCACTTCACTGCGCGCAGCCAACTTTCTACTCGCCGGTGCCCGTTAGATTTGAAGTCTGTGGGCTACCGAAAGCGCTATCAACCACTTTCAACGACCCCGTCAACTTGCCCGTCCCGGTTGGCTTGAAGACCACGCTGATTTTGCAACTGGCCTTGGCGGCAAGGCTCGATGTGCAGGTCGTCGTGGAGACATGGAATTCCCCGGTTGTCGAGATCACGATGCGGGTCAGCGGAACACTCTGTTTGTTTGTCAGTGTAAACACTTTGGCTGAACTGGTCTTCCCCACGGTTGTCGCGGCATAGGTCGCAGTGGCCGGCATCAGAGTCGCTGGCACAGTGCCGATGCCGCTTAGTGCCACTGTCTGAGGATTGTCGAGAGCATCATCGTTGATCGTAATGGCACCGGTGAGCGCTCCAAGCGCTTTGGGACTGAAGGCAACTGCGATGATGCAAGTCTTTGAGGCGGCTAGCGTGACGCCGCATGGCTTTGTGCTCTTTGTAAGACCGAAGTCCCCGCTGGCCGCGACGTTGCCGATGTTCATCGTCGTGCTTCCAATATTGGCAAGCGTAAAGCCCCTGGTGCTCCTCGCGCCCACTACCGTGTTGCCGAAAGTCAACGAGGTAGGCGTTACTGTGGCCACTGGATCCGTCGGGGCATTGACCGACAGGCTCACTTTGGTCGTTGCCGTTAGACTGCCGGAGGTACCGGTAATCGACACCGTGCCCCCCGTCGCGCCGTGGGGCGTGCTAACCGTTACTGTCAACGTGCTGGTAGTGGTTGTCGGATTCGGAGCAAACGCGGCGGTCACACCGCGGGGCAAGCCCGATGCGCTCAGCGTCACGGCGCCCTTAAAACCGCCGAAAGGATACACGGTGATCGTGGTGGTCCCAATGGCGTTTGAGGGGGGCCAGTCGTCGATGCCCAGGTTCGTTGGATCCGTGGCTATGGCGAAGCTTGGTCCGTTAGCCCCGGAGAGTGCGTTGATGAGGCCGGAGCCATTGGGACTGCCCCAACCGGTTACCAGATCGTAGCCCGTGGCCGCCGGATAGAAATCGGGCCCGTTCCTGCCGGAGGTGATGTCGTGGAAGGCGGCGCCATAGCCTGAGCCCACACCGATGTTGGTGTAGAGAAAGGGAGTCATTAAGCCGACCGGAGGATTGCCATTGGCAATCGCCTGTTGATTCACCAGCGCCATGTAGCCTGCCCACATGGGCGCAGCGAAACTCGTCCCGCCCCAGCCTCCCTTACAGCCACTTTGGTTGTAACAGACGTAGAAGTCGAAATTGGCTTCGGCGGCTACGTCAGGAACGTCCCGAAAAATTTCCGATCCGAGGTTGGAGGCGTTAATCACGCCCGCAGTCTGTTGCCAGGAAGGAATTAGTACGGACCCGTCATCCGGGTATCCACCGCCGCTGCAACCGAAGTAACTGCCGTTGCAGCTCCATGCGGTCTCTGAACTCCAAGGGCCTCCCGCGTGAGTAACCTGTAAGTCTGTGCCGCCGACCGCCGTGACGTAGGCGTCGGATTCGGGGTAGTAGAAACCCGTAGGATCATCTTGATAAGAACCATAGTCGCCCGAAGCTACGAAAAGGTTTTGGCCCTGGGCGGCAAATTTTTCGAAGAAGGGGGCGTCGTTGCCCGGGTCCGAGGGCGCCCACGTCCAGGAACAGCCGATTTGTGAGCTTAACGGAGCAACCTCGTTGGTTGACATCGCGCTGAAACAGGCAGTGTCGCTGAACAAGAAACCATTGCCGCACACGTACATATAAAGCATATTCGACCCTGGCGCCATGCCCATCGCCTGGGTCATATCCAGCGTCTGCTCCGTATCGTCGCAGCCTTTCGAATAAACGCAGGCGGTGCTGTACCCAGCAGTAGAAATAAGAGTGGGAGTGTAAGGCTTCGTCTGCCCAACATTCGAATAGTAAGTGTTCAAATCATCCAAATCGGTGCCGGCGGCCTCAAACAAGGCGATGTTCTGCCCCGTCCCAGTCAGAGCCCCACCATAATAAGCCGCCCGCATGTCACTGCCGCAATAATAGCCGCCAGGACAGGAGCC
>PLHN01000508.1 GCA_003139975.1 Acidobacteriaceae bacterium | reverse complement strand
AACCGGAACTGACCAGACTCGGCACCGAGCGGCCGATGGCGGGGGTGGTGGTATTGGGGACGACCAAGGGTGACATTCACGAGATCGGGAAAATTCTGGTGGGGACGCTGCTGACGGCGCATGGGTTCCGCGTGCACGATCTGGGCGTGGACGTGCCGGGCGAAAGATTCGCAACCAAGGCGCGGGAAGTGGGCGCGGATATCGTCGGCGTGTCGGCTTTGTTGACGACGACTATGCGCAATCAGAAGGGCGTGATCGAATCGCTCGAAAAGGCCGGGTTGCGCTCACAAGTGAAAGTGATGGTGGGAGGCGCGCCCGTGTCGCGGGGGTGGGCGGCAGAGATCGGCGCCGACGGCTATGCGAAAGACGCGATGAGCGCGGTTGTGCTGGCTCGGCAATTGATGGAACAGAAGGCACAAGATGCGGTGAAGGAGCCGGCATGAGGCCGCGATTCCAACTGCTCGATAGGGCGCTCATCGAACGAATCGTGGGGGAGGCCTTTCAACTTATCGAGAAACCCGGCGTGCGGGTGGCTCCCTATGTGGTCGAGTTGCTGCGGGGCGCGGGGATCAAGGTCGAGGATGGCGTAGCTCATATCCCGGAGACGATGGCGCGGCGGGCGCTTGAGTCAGTGCCGCGCGGATTTTCGCTCTACGACCGAAGCGGCAAGGCGGCGATGCGGTATGAGGGAGATCAGGTCCACTTCGATCCGGGCTCGTCGTGTTTGAACATTCTTGATCCGAAGACCGAGCAGGCGCGTCCGGCGCAGGCGGCTGACCTGGTGCGGTTGGTGCAGGTCGCGGAAATGTTGCCGCAGCTTTCTGCGCAATCGACGGCGATGGTTTGCAGCGATGTGCCGTCGGAAATCGGCGACTGGTACCGGTTGTTGTTGGTGCTGTGGTATTCGGAAAAGCCGGTGGTGACCGGGGCTTTTTCTGCGTCGAGCCTGCACACGCTGCTGGAATTGATGACGATTGAGAATGGAGGCGCAGAGGAATTGAGACGGCGGCCGCGGGCGATTTTCGATGTGTGTCCTTCGCCACCGCTGAACTGGTCGGAGTTCGCGTCTCAGAACATGGTCGATCTGGCGCGAGCGGGAGTGCCGGCGGAAATAGTCAGCATGCCGCTGGCGGGGGCAACGGCTCCGGTGACACTGGCGGGATCGATAGTGCAACACGCGGCGGAGTGCATCAGCGGAATCACGATTCATCAACTGGCGAAGCCGGGAGCTCCCATTGTCTGGGGAGGCGCGCCCGCGATATTTGATATGCGCACAGGGCGGACTCCGATGGGCGCGATCGAGACTGCCATGCTGGATGTTGGATGCGCGGAGGTTGGGAAGTATTTCGGCTTGCCTACGCATGCCTACATGGTGGCGGGCGACGGCCGCTTAGTTGACGCGCAAACGGAGATGGAGAGCGGCATGTCGGCGGCGCTTGGGGCGCTCGCTGGAATTAACATGATTTCGGGAGCGGGGATGCTGGATTTTCTGGCGTGCCATAGTATCGAAAAGCTGGTGATTGACGCCGAGGCGATCGCGTCGGCGCAGCGGTTGATTGAAGGCATCGAGCCGCGCGGCGAAACGCTGGCGACCGACATGTTCGCGCTAACGGGACTGACCGGGGATTTTCTGAAGCTGAAAGAAACGCGGGCGCTGTTCCGGCAGGAGCAGCACTTCCCTTCCGCAATCGTCGATCGCGGGCTGGCTGCGATGGACGAGACGGCGCTGGGAGTTGTGGGCCGCGCGCGGCAGAGGGTCGAAGAATTGGTGGCCTCTTATCAGCGGCGTCCGCTGGCGGCTGACCGCGAGCAAGAGATGATTGCGTTCGCGCTGCGCGAGGGCAGGAAGGCGGGACTGGACGGGCTGCCAGAAATACTCCGCCCGGAGTATGCGCCGGAGCCGGGAACTAGTGTAATGTCCGGGAAATAATCGGCACGTCATGCGACCGGCAAACTTGCAGATGCTGGCGTTTGCGCGGGCGCCACCCCGGTGTCCGACGCCACACTCAATCGGAGTCTCCTTAGCGCGCGGCAAAGGATGCAGCCTTTCCTAATAAGCCATCAAACAGGCCATTAGCGGTAAAATGCCGCGGTGGGATTCACGCCCCGGGGAGGCGAGGATGGCGTCTGTACTGATTACTGGAACGAGCAAAGGAATCGGGCTTGAAGCAGCACTGGCTTTCGGCCGAGCGGGCTACAAAGTTCACGCGACCATGCGCAACCCGGCACAGTCTCCGCAGTTGGGACAGACGGCTGCGCGGGAAAATCTGCCGATCACGGTCTCGATCATGGATGTGGATTCGGACGAGTCGGTGAAGCATGGCATCGCGCAAATCCAAAAGGATCACGGCCCGATTGACGTGCTGGTCAACAATGCCGGTGTGGAGCGGGTGGGAGCCGTGGAAGAACTTCCGCTGGCCGACTTTCGGGCGGTCATGGAGACCAACTATTTCGGGGCGATCCGTTGCATTCAGGCTGTGGTGCCACAAATGCGAAAACGCCGGAGTGGCTGCATCATCAACGTGACTTCGACGGCNNACGCCGTACACGGCTTCGAAGTGGGCGATGGAGGCGCTGAACGAAGCGCTAGCTGGCGAGATGAAGACGTTTAATGTCCGGGTGGCGATCGTGGAGCCGGGCATAATTGATACGGCCATGGCGCGGCGGATCAAAGATCCGGCGGCCGATTCGCCGTACCGGCAGACCGCCCGGTTCGGCGCTCTTTTCAAGGCCTCGCTGAAAAATCCGGTGCCACCCTCACTGGTCGCGCAGAACATCGTGGAAATCGCGCAGAATGGAACCTGGCAGCTTCGCCACCCGGTGGGACCCGATGCGGCTCCTCTGCTGCAGTGGCGCAGTCAAATGACAGACGAGAAATGGGTCGAGCTGCATGCCAGCGACGACGAGACCTGGTACCGAAACGTGGAGCTAGATCTTGGGTTGGATGCGCGGCCGAAGGAGTAGCCCGACAGTGCCAGCCGGACGCTGGGAGGCCATGCCACGAGACCTTGGGAAGGCGTACCTTAAATCTGGCAATGGCATGTGGCAGGGCATGGGCGTGAAACCGTTTGCAACTTGATCGCGAGCGCTCCCGCGGAGCCCTAAGCAATAAGTCTGTTATCTATAGGTTGCGATTCGGACCCTCTGGCACGCAAGCTGCATCCTATGTTGTGGGGGGAGATCCGTGCTTCTGGACAAGTTGGAATCGGGCTTTTTGCTGTTGCAAACGCGGCAGGGATTGGTTGCGGTTGAGCCCTCCTCGTTTTGGCAGCGCGTCTATCTGCTTTGGACGTTCCGCAACTTTCGCCAGCTGTCGCTTCCCCTGCTGAACTCGCGCCAGACCGCACTGATCAACAACCTGTTTCGCGAGCACCCAGAGACTGTTTCGCATAGGTACGATCCCTGGCTGGTGATCGGAATGGTGGAAAACTTTGTGCCGCCGCCGATCGTGATCGATGCCGCGCTGGCCGCGCAAATCGACGCTGCGCTAGCAATGAAAGCAAAACTGCGGGAGGAAGTGGCAGGGCTCGAGTCCGCAACGCCGGAGGTGCAGATCGAGGCTGCGCCGGCCGCGAAGATCGATGCGGCGCCCGTCGCTAACGAAGAGGAGCGAGAAGAAAGCGCCGCCATCGCGAGTGCGGAGTTTGCGTATGAAAACGCTCATGAGAACCCTTCAGATCCGGCTCCAGATCGTTCTCTCGCGCCGATAGTCTCGTGGCTGAAGTCTGTAGCGTCCAAGTTTGGAACAGCCGGCGTCGAAGCATCCAGACTTGTGGCGTCGAAGCTGGAAGCGTCGCGACTTATAGCGTCCAAACTTGCAGCGTCGCGGATTAGAGCACCCAAACTTGGAATGTCGCGGCTTGCAGTATCCAGGGTTGCGACTGCGCTCGGCGCGCTCGGACTGTGCGTATGTTTCGTCGTCGCATGGCACCGAATCGGAGGCATACCCGGGTCGCAGGCGCAAAATTCACCAGTGCAGCTCAGCTCGCCGAGTTCTTCTCCGCTGCCGGAGCCGGTACGCGTTGCCGGGAGTTCCAGTACGCGGCCGGCAGTGAATGACCAACGCATCGCTGGGGCAGAGGCTGCGGTCGAGCCGGCGTCGGTCAAGCTGGCATCGTCGGTCGCCGCCATTGCTCCAGCTCCGAAGCCGAGGATTCGCGTTCACGATGCGGTTTCGACTCCAAAGCTGCCACTCTCGATTCAGGACAGCGGCATCCAGGCAACGCGGCCGCCGCTGCGTTTTGTTTACCCCGCTTATTCAGGCGCGAACGCTCGCGGAGTGGTGGCTCTGACGGCGGGAGTGGATTCCAAAGGCAACGTGCGCACGGTGAAAATTGTCAGCGGCAACCGGGCACTGGCCGCGGCTGCGGTGCGGGCCGTCCGGCAATGGCGCTACCGGCCTTACATGAAAGAAGGGCAGCCGGTCGCGACCGAGACCAACATCGTCATCTCATTCTTCTCTAGCGAAGCGATTTCCATGAGCTTCCCGCCGAGGATTCCGGCCAGCCGCTAGCGCGGTAGCCCGACAATCTTTCCCGGCCGTCTCGATCGCTTAAAGGCCGTGGGCGGGGCGCCCACGAGCCGGCGCAAGGTGCCGTCGCCTACCCGTGCGAACTGCACTCCCGCTGACCGCTCGACCTAAATCGTTGGAAGATTTGGTGGACCTGGTCGGNNGTAGCGAAGCGATACGGAGAAAACGCGAGAGATACTGAGGGGCAGTGTTCATGCGGGGTTGCCCGCTATTCTCTGCCCCTCACCTGTACCCGCGCGACACGGAGCAAACTCACGCGAGACGGGGAGGGGTGCGAGGGTTAGGACACAAACCACGACACAAACCCGTGCCTCGTCGAACTCTCCAACGGGGACGCTAAGGTGAGTCTGAAAGGTGCCGGGGCATGTTGTCCGGGGGTACGGGGGTGCGCGGAAGCATCGACGGGATTTTTCGCCTTTGATGCAAGCAAGAAAAAACAAAAAAATCAGAGCGACCAAAATAGCTTATCGAGGGCATCGCGCTCTCGCCATCCGCCGGGGAGTTTGGCGTACTCGATTCGCTTTTCCATTAATTCCGGATAGTGAGCCAGGGCGATGAGGTTCCCGACCGCTCTTGCGTGTTCCCGCCGAGCGAGAAGCGCGGCTCCGAGTAGGTGCAACAGATCAATGCCAGCAGCAAGGGCAATAGCCTCCCAAGAGGTATTCTCTCGCGCCCAGACTCCCAGTGCATCGCGCTTAGCAAGAAAGCACTGCACTACGGGGTCTTGAGAAAACCGCATCGCTTCGAGCGTGGCGTTAAGACTGCGGCGGGTGCCCTTCAAAAGGGGAGTGATTTGCGGTGCGCTGGCAACTTGGTCAGGCGAAATGCCGAGCTTTCTAAGGGCCTTGGCTCTCCGCGCGGAGCTAGTGAAACGGATCTCGTGCTCACTCCGATCTGCCGATTTCACCACGTCATCACCTTTCGGCCTCACCTTCCCGAACCCCAAGCATAAAGCCCTCCGAAGGCGGGACAACCAATTTGTGTAATTCTAAAATAGGCGCAATTCAAGTGCAAAGTTCTAGCTGTAGCCAGTGTTTAAGCATCTTCCGAGCTAATCAGGCCACGCTCAGAGCCGCGCAGCAATTCCGACAACGGGCCCGTCGTGCGTCGCCCGCGCTGCGGATTCGCTTCGCGCCTCCACGTGGTCGCAGCCATTGACCTCTGGCTTGGCTTGGGGGACAATTCTCCCGTTCCCAACTGCCGCGAAACTGCCTCCCCTGAGTTGCTGGAGAATATAGCTTTATGCCCGCGTCCCGTCCTGTTGCTATCAAACGAGTGCCTGTCGCGTTGTTGAACCTGCCTAAGATCCTTACTCTCTCGACGGCGCTTCTCCTAACCGCCTGCGGTGGAAGTAGCGGCGGGAGCACAACCCCGCCTCCAAAAACCTACACCATTGGCGGCATGGTCTCGGGTCTGTCGGGCACGGGGCTTGTGTTGGAGGACAATGGAGGCAACAATCTGACGATCAGCGGAAACGGAAGCTTCACGTTCACTACACCCGTTCCCGACGACGGCAGTTACAACGTCACGGTTCTNNACGGTTCTGACGCAGCCTTCCAGCCCCACACAGACGTGTGCCGTGACCAATGGCAGCGGCACGGCCAACGCGAACGTCACGAGCGTTCAGGTCGCCTGCACCACTAACCACAACGAATGGACCTGGGTTAGCGGGAGCAACACCGCAAATGCAATTGGTGTCTATGGCACGCTTGGGGTCGCAGCTACCAGCAACGTTCCTGGCGCAAGGAGCGGCTCTGTTAGCTGGACTGACAATAGCGGCAATCTTTGGCTCTTTGGAGGCTGGGACCATGACGCAACAGGATATGTTGGCGAACTCAACGACCTCTGGGAGTTTAACCCTACGGCGAAAACCTGGACATGGATGAGTGGGGCCAACACAGTAAATGCCATCGGTGTCTATGGCACGATTGGCGTCGCAGCTACCAGCAACATACCCGGAGCACGGGATAGCGCCGTCAGTTGGACGGATGGTAACGGCAATTTCTGGCTCTTTGGCGGTGAAGGCTACGCTTCAACCACAACCTTCGGTTTCCTCAATGACCTCTGGGAGTTCAGTCCAACAACCAAAGAATGGACATGGATGAGCGGAGCGGACACACCAAACGCGAGCGGCGTCTATGGCACCCTCGGCATTGCATCTGCAAGCAATGTTCCCGGTGCGCGTGTCCCCGGAGCTAGACAGGCTGCTGCTAACTGGATTGACAAAAGCGGCAACCTCTGGCTTTTCGGTGGCTTTGGTTATGATTCGACCGGAACGATTGGCGGTCTCAACGACCTCTGGGAATACATTCCAACCGCGAATACTTGGACGTGGACGAGCGGGAGCGAAACCGTGAACGCATTCGGCGTTTACGGCACGCAAGGTGTTGCGTCCCCGAGCAATGTACCGGGAAACCGAAGCTACTCCGTCAGTTGGATAGATAGTAGCAACAACCTCTGGCTCTTTGGCGGGTCCGGCGCGGGAGCGATTGGCACCAGTGGCTATGACCTAGACGACCTCTGGGAATTCAATCCAACGACCAAGGAATGGACGTGGGTAAACGGCAGTGATTCGGGGGGTATAGCACCGGTCTATGGGACTCAGGGCGTTGCCTCGACCAGCAACACACCTGGAGGCCGGGACAGCGCCGTTAGTTGGACGGACAGCAGTGGCAACTTCTGGCTTTTCGGGGGCTTTGACTACGAGGGTCCATCCGGGGCAAATGGGACAAATGAGTACCTCAACGACCTCTGGGAATACAACACGACATCCAAGGAGTGGATATGGGTGGGCGGGAGCAACACGGGAGACGCGAGCGGCGTCTATGGCACCCTCGGCATTGCATCTGCAAGCAATGTTCCCGGTGCGCGAGGAAGTGAGGGTGTCGCCGTTACTTGGACGGACAGCAGCGGCAATTTCTGGCTGTTTGGGGGATTTGGCTACGACTCGACTGGGACGCTGGGCGGTCTCAACGACCTCTGGCGTTACCAGCCCTAGCCAATCGTCCGAAGGGTTCACGGAGTTCACAAGTAGTATGCTTTCTTTTAAGTCGGCTAGGCTTTAAGTGCTTGATTCTTCGTAAAATTTTGAGCGGGGTCACGCTCATTCTCTACAGCGGCGAGAGTCATGTTGATTCTGCTGAATCATGCTGATTCTTGGAAAGTCTAAAGACTCTGAAGATTCTGAGGAGTCCTTGTTGATTCTGATGAATCTGGTGAGTCTGATGATTCTTGGTGGTTCTGCTGGCTCTAGTGGGTCTGGTGCTTCTGGTGGGACTAGGGAGAACGGAAGAGCAGGGTTACTTCACTTGCTCACCCGTCGTCCAATCAAAACGGTCAACGTCGAATCTGAATTCCGCCGCCCGATGGTGTGGAACGCAGTCTGATGCTCTGGCGAGAAACTTTTCTTTGATTGCGAACCTGAGGTACTTGGTCACAGACTTTCGGTCGCACTCCAGTATCTCGGCAATCCTCTCCACCGGAAGGGCAATCGCTTGATTGGCCCTTCCGCGTTGCAAATGACCGGCAAGTGACAGCAGTTTGCAGTATTTGACCGAATAGGGACGCTTCGGCCTTAGCGGGAGTCGCTGGACTTCCTGCCATGCGACCGTGAGTGCATCCATGTTCGCTGGTGTCTTGACCCTATCCCATGTGTCAATGAACTCAGCGCGAGGATCATCAGTCCCAGGAAGTTCTCCGAAGTGGTGTTCCCAGGGGTCAACTCCGTTTGGCGTCTGTCGCGCGAGCACCTTTTCAATCAGTGTAGCAACGGTGAACCCGTCAGACCGCAAGAACTCCCGCCGCGCTTTGATCCATCGCGTGAACTCCCACAGGGGAGAACGCCAAGTGCCATCCTCCGGCGGCGCTTCGTTCTGTTTGATCGCTTCTAGGACGAACTGCTCCAGACGTAGCGCAAACAACTCGTGACGAGTCATTGAGCACTCCCTCGGTCTCGCCTATTCAGCTTGTGTACTAGCGAGAAAGCGCGCGATCTCTTCTGGTTGAAACAGCAGGCGTCGGCAGATGCGGACTGGACGGAGCCTGCCGCTGCGAACCCACGCGCGAACGGTATGCGGGCTGACGCAAAGAGCCTTTGCGACTGCAAGCAGTGTGAGTAACTGGGGAATCTCGGTCATGACTGCCCCCGCTGCTTGAGGCGTGCCTCGATTTCAGCGACGGGAATTCGCCAGCGGCCCGCAACTTTTTCGGCCTTCAGTCGTCCGGCATAAACCATGTCGTAAACCCATCGCAACGTGCAACCTAGCCTCCGGGCGGCTGCTGGTACTGATAGGAAGTTTTTGTCGTTTGCCATTTCCCACTCCTTTTCGGCTTGACTTGGTGCTGTTGCTGTTCTAGCATCACGGTATTCTATATGCAACGTCGTTCGTACAATACCGTTACACAGATTCCGATTCTGATTCCGTGCTCTCTTGACAAGAAACAGGGCGAGGTAATTTCCAGTGGGTTTACCGTTCCCGTTCGCGAAGTCACCGAAGAGGACAAAAACAAGAACTTTGGACTCGTGCAGGGAAAAGAAGTTCAGCACTTCACTGCCATCGTTTACCTTCTCACAGCAATGGCAAAAAAAGACCGCATTGCCGCTCGTACGGCCCTTCAGCGTCTATCGGAACTGCGAGCTTCAAGGACAAAGGCACTAGGGGAATACCCGGCGCAGTTTGGGCGGTTGTTGGCTGGCTACTACGGATTGCAACCAGCTCAAGAACGAGAAGCGATTGAGATATTTGAAGGACGGCGCCTTCTGCCGAGCGTAAGCGACAATCCCGAAAAAGTACTCTGGGATGAAATCGCCGGAAAGCTATTGCAGGTTCAACTCGTTCCCTGGTGGAAAAAAGGGGAAATAATTCCCGCTTTGTATTGCAACGATCCTAAGGCTGTACCTTACGTCTACTTTCTCGTACACAAGAAATGGGGTCTGTGTTCACACTGCGGGGAGTGGTTCAGAAAGGATCGACCGGACCAAGAGTATTGCACTATTGCCCATCGCGAAGCGCATCGCGTAGCGAGATGGCGAGCAAGGAAGGAAGCCAAGTCGAAAAAGAAGGGGGATAAGCGTGGCACTCGTAAAGCGCGGTAAGACGTGGCACTGCCACTTCGTTGTGAACGGGCAGCGTTTCCGACAGTCGTTAGGTGTTACGGACTGGCGAGAGGCGCAAAACAAGGAAAAACAACTGATCGCTGAGGCTTCCGAAGGGAAGCTGACGCACAACTCCACTACTCTCGCCCGCCTGCCATTTGCACAGGCAGCGGATGAGTATGTGAGCGCCCGGAAACTGGAGTTGGCAACCGCCAGCCGAGCGAAGGAAAAGCAACTCTTGGTGCAACTGCGGGCCTACTTCAAACAGGAACCGCTCAAGGCCATCACGGTGAAGCGGATCACCGATTACCGGACCTGGAGGGCGGAACAGAAAGTCGGCCCTGCGACACTTAACGCAGAGTTGGGTATCTTGCGCCGCATCCTGAAGCGAGCGAAGCTCTGGGCGCGTGTTGCTGACGATATAAGGCCGCTCAAGGAGCCGAGCACCATCGGGCGGGCGATCACTGAGGAAGAAAAGCAACGGCTTCTCAAAACGGCTGCAATGCGGCCTGAGTGGGAAACGGCCTACCTTGCTGCGATCCTTTGCTTGAATACCACCGCAAGAGGCTGCGAGTTGAAAGGGCTGCAATGGTGCGACGTGGACCTGTTCAATCGCACTCTGACAATTCGCAGGTCCAAGACTGCGGCGGGCGAAAGGATGGTCCCACTCACAGACGTAGCGCTCTCCGCTCTTGCAAGGCTGCGCCGAAGGGCAGCGGGGTTTGGCACGGTTGAACCGTCGCACTTTGTCTTTGCTACCTTCGTTCCCAAGTTCACTTTCAGCGGCAAGAGGGTAATTGACTACAACGTCACGGCTTTCGACCCGACGCGGAACATGAAAAGCTGGCGGACGGCATGGAGGACGCTGACGAAGAAAGCGGGCCTGCCGGGGTTCCGGTTCCACGATCTGCGCCACTGCGCCATTACCCAGCTTGCGGAGAACGGCACGTCAGATTCAACGATCATGGCGATTGCCGGACACGTTAGCCGTCGCATGTTGGAGCGGTATAGTCACGTCCGCATGGAAGCCAAGCGCAATGCAATGGAAGCCCTTGCGGTGAGCACCAAAACGGCGGGTTATGACACAAACCATGACACAAACGCCGTTGCTGCGAGTGTTCGTCCCGTCTAAGTCGTTGGGAGATTTGGTGGACCTGG
>PLHN01000074.1 GCA_003139975.1 Acidobacteriaceae bacterium | reverse complement strand
AAGTATTTCTTCGATCCCACGTTCGGGAATGCACTGGTTCCGGGGACGCGAAATGTGTTTACGAGCACGGCCGACTTTACCGGAGTCGCGTTCTTGAACGAACAGCGGCGATTCGCCCCGCTGATTTCCCGCCTGCGGATTGAAACCAGTCCGCGGACCAACACGGAGTGGGACCTGGACTATGACCTGAAGAGCGGGCAAATCACTGGTAGCACGGCACTCGTGAACTACCACTACGGCCCCTACACGATCGGCGGCGGCGATGCGTTCCTGCGCGTACTCGACGCAACCGCCGGCGTCGGACCTCCGGGCCCGTCGGACTACCACCAGTTCCGTGTGCTCGCAGGCTATGGCCAGCTCAACAAGCGCGGCCTGAGTGCGGCCGCAACCTTTGGTTTCGACGCAAATCAGGGAAATCTGCAATTTGCCACCGCGCAGACCAGCTACAACTGGGATTGCTGCGGGTTAAGCCTAGAATACCGGCGGTTTGCGCTGGGAGCGGTACGGAATGAGAACGAGTATCGATTCAGCTTCACGCTGGCGAACGTGGGAGCGTTCGGCAATTTGAAGCGTCAAGAACGGCTGTATTAGTTCCTTGGGCGGGAATAAAATGCAGGTTGTGGGGACGCTCGAAAACCTCAAGCAGAAATCGGCGCGCTTACGGGAAATTGTGGCTTCACATCCGCAGTTGATCGTGGCGTACTCGGGCGGCGTGGATTCGGCGTTTCTTGCGTGGACGGCGCATGAAATTCTCGGCGAGACCATGCGCGCGGTGATCGCGGATTCTCCCAGCCTGGCCCGCACTCATCTTGAAGAAGCACTCGGATTTGCGCGCGAACACGCGATCCCGGTTGAAGTAGTGGAAACGCGGGAATTGGAAAATCCCTCGTATACACGCAATGACTCCATGCGCTGCTTTCATTGCAAGGACGAGTTGTTCATGGTGCTGGAACGATACTGTGAAGCGAACGGCTTCGCGGCGGTTGCGTATGGCGTAAATGCCGATGACGAAGGCGATTTCCGGCCCGGGCAGAAGGCCGCGCGTGCGCATCGCGTGCTGGCGCCACTGCTGGAAGCGGAGCTGACCAAGGCCGAAATCCGCGAACTGGCGCGGCAAGCCGGCCTGCGCGTATGGGACAAGCCGGCGTCGGCATGCCTTTCATCGCGCATCGAGTATGGGCGGGCGGTTACCCCGGAAGCGCTGGGTGTGGTCGAGAAGGGTGAAGATGCTTTGCGGGCGCTGGGGTTCCGGCAGTTCCGTGTTCGGCATCACGGGGAAATCGTGCGCATCGAGATTGCGCGCCAGGAAATGGGGCGCGCCTTGACGGCAGAGATGACGCGCGAGTTCACCGCTATTTTCAAGGATCTGGGATTCAAGTTCGTGACGCTTGACCTGGAAGGCTTCCGGTCCGGGTCAATGAATCAACTCCTTCCGGCGGAAGATTTGCTGCGCGGACGTTAGACGGGAACGTTGGAAAGGCCGGGTGGACGGCACTCGGGATCACCCTGCCATGAGATAATCAAGCGAATTCTCAAATGTTCAGGTGGCTTCTATCGATGATGATCCGTCGCGCGTTTCTTGTTCTTTTGGTGATTTGCCTCGGCTGCTCCGCGCAGTCGCCGCCGGCTGCTCCAGCGCAGCCACAGCCCGCCGCGTCTGGGCTTCCTCCGGAGTTGATGCAATTAGTGGACCGGCAGGTGCGGGCATTTTATTCGTTACCTCCTGACGTGAAAGTTTTCGCAGGGCCGCTGCGGGCGAGCGAGTTTGCGAACTACGACGAGCTGACGATCACGCTTGACAGCCCGGAAAAGAAGCATGCCTACCAATTCCTGCTGTCGCACGATCACAAAACCCTGATTCGCATGACGAAGCTGGATCTGACCAAAGATCCCTATGCGGAAATCATGAAGAAGATCGATGTAAGCGGGAGGCCGACGCGCGGCAACAAAGAGGCGAAGGTGGTGGTGGTGAGTTATGACGATTTCGAGTGTCCGTTCTGCTCGCGAATGCACGAGACCCTTTTCCCCGGAATTTTGAAGGAGTATGGCGACCGCGTGCTCTTCATTTACAAGGACTATCCGCTGGAAGAAATCCACCCGTGGAGCGTGCATGCCGCGGTGGACGCCAACTGCCTGGGCGCGCAATCTGCCGACGCCTACTGGGATTACGCCGATTTCCTGCACGGCAATCCGCAAGCCGTGGGCGGCGCGAAGGGACGCGAGGCGCAGAACGCGGAACTGGACAAGCTGGCTTCGCTCGACGGACAAAGACATAACGTCGACGCGGGCAAACTGCAGGCATGCATTCAAACGCAGGATGAGAAAGTGGTGCGGGCGTCTATGAGCGAGGCTGAAGCTGTGGGCGTAAATGCGACTCCCACGATGTTTGTGAACGGCGAAAAAATGGACGGGGCAGTTCCGGCCAGCGAAGTTCGGGCGGAACTGGATCACGCGCTCAAGGATGCGGGCGTTGCCCCGCCGGAGCATAAGCCTGATACGAAAGCTTCAGCGGCTCCTGCAAAATAGACATCGGTCAAACGGTGTAGGGAGATTGCCCCGGAAGCGGACCAGGTTGCTCCCTTGTTGGTTGGAGGAGGGAAATTGAAGAATCGTGTTCAACTGGAACTGAGGCGAACCGGGCTCATCCTGGCTGGTATTTGCCTGCTGATCGGATTGTCGTCATGCAACCGCGACAGCGGCGGTGGAGACATAATGGCCTCGGTCAATGGACGCAAGATCTACCGCACGGAAGTGGACAAGTACTACGCCAACCAAACCGCCGGATCGGATCAGCAGCCAGCCGGCGAGCAGGCGGTGAGCCTGCGCTTGAGCATTCTGAACGAATTGATCGAGACCGAGATTCTGATGCGGCGCGCCGAGAAACTCGGCCTGCTGGCAACCGACGAAGAAGTAGACCGCAAACTCAACGAAATCAAGTCTCCCTATACGGCTGAGGAGTTTAACAAGCGGCTGGACGAAAAGAAAATTTCGCTGGACGATTTCAAGCGCGACCTGCGGCGGTCGCTGACCCGCGACAAGGTTTTGAACAAAGAGATTACGTCACGAATCAACATTACCGACCAGGATGTATCGAACTATTACAACGCGCATAAGGCCGAGTTCAATCTGATCGAAGCGCAATATCATTTGGCCAAGATCGTGGTTTCTGGAGCGGGCAACGCCCAGGTGCACAACCTGCAGAACAGCAAGGCGCAGAA
>PLHN01000412.1 GCA_003139975.1 Acidobacteriaceae bacterium | reverse complement strand
CCGTATGCCTTGTCAATGCCAGGTTTCGTGATATCAATCGACGTCGAGCCGCCGATTCGGACAGAAAACTGGGGAATAATTTTGTCAAGAATCGCTTTGATCTTCTTCCGCTTGGTGTAATCGGGGTCCCATTTATTTTTTTCTTCTAACGGCGCCTGCTGGCCTAAGGCCGAAAATGTTATCTGGCTTCCCCGGTCTTCGATGACTTCTCCCCAGACCTTTGCGACTTTGTAACCAGCTTCTCGCAGCGCTTGTTTGAAAGAACTGAGTATCGTCTCTCGTTCATCCTTGGTGAAATCTTCTTCATAGAGTTTTTTCCACTCCCCTGAGTATTGGTAGAACTTTGTTCCACAGGTAGGAAGTAGGGATAGCTCCCTCAGGCGTTCGTCATGAGGCAGTTTGGAGACCACTTGCTTTTCAAACTGCGGCCAACCGCCTCCGGAAATCACGGCGACTTTGACAATTCCGAGAAGGTCGTGCAGCAATCCCGACATTTCGGGATCAACAGGCGATTTACTTTCGGCAAGCGTTCCGTCCAGATCAAACACGATTAGCTTTTTCACTATGTTTCCCCGTTTCCGCCTCTGAATTCTCGGTACTTCAATCCGGCAGCGCAATTTCCAACAAGTTCACTGCGCTGCGAGGTCGAAAAGTGCACGCACCGATTATCGCCGGCAACAGAAATACATCGCCTTTTGCGACCGCGTAAGTGGACCCTCCGTGCTCGACCTGTCCAGCGCCGCCGATGCATACCAGCAAGCGCGGCACACCTGGGGCGCCGACGGGAAACGGCGACTGTCCGCGCAGGCACCACAACCAGAAATGTTCACAGTGAAAGAGTCTCTCGCGTTCCACCGGGGTCGTCGTCTCCACCACGGGCATCACTCGACCCACCGGACCTTCGGCAAAATCAATGCAGGCCATTGCCTTATCGACTTGGAGTGCTCGCGGCTTTCCCGTCTTCGGGTCGACATGGTCCCAGTCATACAGGCGAAACGTCACGTTGCTGTTCTGCTGAATCTCGAACACCACGAGGTCGCCGCCCAGTGAGTGCACCGTTCCTGCGCGGAGGAAAACGGCGTCGCCAGGTTTCGGAGTCAAACATGCGAGGTAGTCCGCCACCGTCCCGTTCGTAAGCGCCCGCCGCAGATCGGCTTCCGTTGTCTCTGGCTTGAGGCCCGCATAGATGCGGCTTTGTGTCCCGGCTTCCAGCACGACCCAAGCTTCGGTCTTCGGGGTCTCGCCCGCTGGCAGCAGGTTCGTGTTCGCTTTTGTGGGATGCACTTGGACCGAAAGCATTTCATGTACATCGAGGAATTTCAGCAACAGTGGGAATCGGGGAAAGCGCCCGGCCAGCTTTCCCAGCATTTGCCTCGGAAACTGCTGTAGCAGTTGACGGATGGTCCGTCCCTTGAGGGATCCATCAGTGACACGGCTCTGATGGTCGTCGCGATCGCTGAGTAACCACGCTTCTCCGACAGGACCACTGGGAAGGGGTGCCGTGAGCAAGCTGGCCAAATGCCGGCCGCCCCACAGCCGATACTGATAGATCGGTTCGAATCGTAGGGGATACAGAAGGGCTTGATTCCATGCTCCTTCCCTGTCGTCGACAGCCAAGCTTATGGGGGTGCCGATCATGACTGGTCTGAGAATGTCGGCTCGGGAGAAGGCAGATCAGTTCTGTGATTCCGTTGATCGTGCAATTTGCCGAAGGTATGCTCGATCAATCTGGCTAATTTATCTGCGGCGCCGTCGACGGCCAGGTCCAGGGTGGCCGCTTCGTCGGTGACCGCGATGGGCTGGCGGCCTTCGAGGCGCGCCTCCATCATGCAACGTTTGTTATTCTCGCGGCTCTTAGGGCCGCTCTCGTCGGTCAGGTGGACTTCCACCCGCGTGATGTGATCGCTGACTCGGCTCAGAGCATTTTCCACTACGCCCCTGATTCGAGCGGCCAGCGCCTCATGACCTTCGATTGTATGGTCTGTATTGACTTGGATGTGCATGCTGATCTCCTGCCTGATTGTTTGATCAAGGACGTTTCTTCCGCTCATACATTGCCGCTAAGCCGTTATGCACCATGGGCGCTTGAGCGTCTAAGGCGCAGTTGCCAAGCTCAAACCTCTCATTTACGAAGTTCATGGAACTCGGCTACCAGCCGGCATCTGCTTCTGACGGCCAGAAGGAACCATCGACAAGTCATTGGTCCCGACGTAGACGCTGATGGCAACGAGGATAGCGATAAGGCCGAACCAGAATCGCCAATCGTGATGCGCGCGCCGCCAGTAAGGAGTTTCGCCGTGATGGCTATGGTGACTCTCTCCGTTGGGATGCAGGTGTTCCGTGTTATTCATCATGCTCATCTCCTAGTCAAGACAGTCGAAGTTTGGCGGTACGCCTGCAGCGTAAAGCGAAAATCATGGGCAGCCGTTATACCGGATGCCCACGCCCTACTTAAGCGCCGCTTAGGGAAAAAACAGGCTTGTGTTCGTCTTCGTGCAGCCAATAAGGCGGCCGCCCATAGTGACGGTAGATCCGGTCTTCATATTCACGAGTGAGCGGCACGGAATCGACGAAGAGCGGCGCCGTCTGGATCGCATCCCGGTAGAGGCCGACATACACCTTGGAATTCACCCAACTGACCTTTTGAATCCACGCGGGTGAAACCAGTACCTTCTTGCCCGGCCACCAATTGCGCGTTGCCACCTCAATGTAGCGGATAGCCCAGGTTTCATCGTCCATGAAAAATCCTGCCACATGGCCGATTTCGCCATCCATAGCCTCAATGTGATAGCCGGTCACGGCTGCAGTGCTGCGCAGATGTGAATCCGCAGACTCTTTCTGGATTCTTTCCAACGCCTGGGTCTTTTTCGAAACAGCGACTTCAGTAGCCAATCCCGACGGGTAATAGCCCGGTCCCCACAAAAAGGTTCCACCCCAGTAATTGGGATATCCGTAATACCCGAGGTACGCTGCCTCGTGCTGCCGCGAGACGGGTTTGTCAGTATTGATATCTGGGCTGTTCTCCACTCGCCTTTTCGTTAGCGCTACATCCAACCGCTTGTCTTGCCAGTCGGTGTGGACGACGGAAATTGGCGAGATCAGCACTCGCCGGCCGCCAAGCCAGCCGCCGGTTTCTACGATTAGGTAGCGGATGGCCCATGTCTCGTCGTCGAAATATAATTGGTCTACAGTCCCAATCTCGCCGTCCGTGGCCCGGATCACGAGACCCTTCAAATGGCTCGCATTCTTTAACATTCTCTTTGCTCTCCGAATTCTCTGTGATTCGACCTTAGCAGCGGCGCAAGCACTGTTCTGAGCAAGAGTGCTCACTCTCGCGTCAGCCAATTCCATGTAGTTAGCGGAAAGGCTGCGGATGTTCTCTCCTTGAGCTAGCCCGAAGTGAATCGTGCAGACATAAAGGAAATTTGTCACGGTGAGCCCCAAGGAACGCGCGTGGATTTCCCGCCGACACTGTTCAATAGGGAACAGTTTTCCTGGTAGCGCGGTGTCAGAGTTCCAGTGGAGACTTAGCTGGATGGGCGGAGAAAAAGCACGTCTCCGAGGAGAGCCAAAATAATGTCCACAAACAATTCAGTTGTCGCGGTGTATCGCACGCATACGGAAGCGGATCAAGCGGTAAAGGAGCTGCAACGCGGCGGAGTTGATCTGCACAAATTGTCGATCGTTGGGAAAGGCTACCACACAGATGAGCAGGTGGTCGGCTATTACAATACCGGCGACCGCATGAAGTATTGGGGCAAGGTTGGTGCGTTCTGGGGAGGTTTCTGGGGACTTTTGTTCGGCTCTGCTCTTTTCATCATTCCGGGGCTCGGCCCAATCTTAGCGGCGGGACCGGTAGTGGCATGGATCGTGGCAGCGTTGGAAGGTGCGCTGGAGGTAGGGGCGTTGGGTGCTCTCGGAGCTGGCCTCTACAGCATAGGAATTCCTAAGGACAGCATTGTGAAGTACCAAACAGCACTCAAGACAGACCAGTTCCTAATGATCGTCCATGGGACGGCCGCCGAGGTGGCTCGGGCGAAGGACATCCTCGAGACTACACATCCCGCTGAATTAGGAATGCACTCAGGGGAAGCGGTAACGGTAGCTGCTTAGCGCTCCCGCGAGCCTGTGGGCAAGGCCGTCTCGATGGGCCTTGCCCATTGGTGTGCCAAATCGACCGACCGCCGAGGGCGCGATAGGGCATAATTCGCGGCGAGTCGGCCCAGGAGAAGCACATGACAGGCAAATCGCAATCTGGAAAAGCACAATCCGTACTAGTGGTCGAGGCCGACATCCTCGACAGAATGAATGAAACCGATGCGTCGATCGCTAGAGCGTGCTTATGAAATCTATGAGTCCCGTGGCGGGCCCGGTGCTGGCCAGGACGATTGGTTCACAGCGGAACAAGAGGTTCTGCACCCGCTTACGATCGAACGCTATGTGACCGACAGCACCTTGCGATTGACTGCGCAAGTGCCGGGCTTTGCTGCGAAAGACTTGGAAGTGGCCATTGGGCATCGTCGGGCCGTTATTTGTGGTGTCCACTTAGATCCAAGTCACCCAGCAGAAACTTGTAGTAAGCGCACAAAAGTTATGCGAATTGTTGAGCTCCCCTTTGATGTCGACCCGGTATTGGCTAGGGCAACACTCCAAAGCGGAAACTTGCAGGTCGTATTGCCGCGCTCACGGTAAGCGAGTCTTTTCAAGCAGTAAGCGCGCAACAAGCCGTTCGACAAATTGATGGAGACCTCGATGCAAAGGACAGTGCAGCATCCGACGAGAGAGTCATGAAAGTAAGTCCCCCTGCGGGAAACCCGGTCGAACCATCGATGATCGAGAACGCGGAGAAATCATGAGCGACCGAGCCCGCGTCAGCCACCCGATCTACAATCTTCTACCCACCGAAATCGACGGATTCGATTCACTGGCAGAACTTGCCCTGGACATGCGCTGGTCTTGGAACCATGCGACCGACGGAGTGTGGCGCACGCTTGATCCCATACTTTGGGAACTCACTCAAAACCCCTGGGTTGTACTGCAAACGGTCTCGCGCAATCAGATTGAGCGCGTGCTCGCCGATCCAGCTTTTCGTAAGAACATCGACGAACTGCTCCAGGCCAAGCATCACGCGGCGGAGACTGCTGCATGGTTTCAGCAAAAGTATCCACAAGCCCCCTTGAGCTGCGTCGCGTATTTCAGCATGGAATTGATGTTGAGTGAAGCGCTCCCCATCTATTCGGGAGGACTTGGCAATGTGGCTGGCGATCAACTCAAAGCCGCCAGCGATCTAGGTGTGCCAGTGGTCGGCGTGGGACTGCTGTACCAGCAAGGCTATTTTCGCCAGGTGATCGACAAGAACGGAGAGCAACAGGCTCTTTACCCGTACAACGATCCCGGACAGTTGCCGATCACGCCGTTGCGCCAACCAAATGGGGAGTGGTTGCGACTGGAGATCGCGCTGCCTGGTTACTCGGTCTGGCTGCGTGCCTGGCAGGTCCAGGTCGGTAGAGTAAAGCTGTATCTGCTCGATAGCAATGACGCCGCGAACTTTCCCGTTCATCGCGGGATCACGAGCCAACTCTACGGGGGCGGGCCGGAGTTGCGTCTCAAGCAGGAATTACTTCTCGGGATCGGCGGCTGGCGGTTGCTCAGAGCGCTCGGACTTGAACCCGAAGTCTGTCACCTCAATGAAGGTCATGCGGCCTTCGCGGTGTTGGAGCGAGCCCGGAGTTTCATGGAAGAAACCGGGCAGTCTTTCGAAGTGGCCCTGGCCGCGACTCGGGTCGGCAATCTCTTCACCACTCACACCGCAGTGGCTGCGGGCTTTGACCGTTTCGCTCCATCCCTCATCGAACCCTACCTGGCTCATTATGCGGAGCAGAAGCTCGGCATAAAACTCCGCGACTTGCTCGCCTTGGGCCGCCAGAACCCGAATGACTCGTCGGAGAGTTTTAACATGGCGTATCTCGCCATTCGCGGGAGCGGGGCAGTAAATGGCGTCAGTCGCCTGCATGAGAAAGTCAGCCGCCATCTCTTTGCGCAGCTCTTCCCGCACTGGCCGGAGGACGAAGTTCCGATCGGACATGTGACCAACGGAGTCCATATGCCGACCTGGGATTCGGCGGCGGCCGACGACCTTTGGACGGCAGCTTGTGGCAAGGGCCGTTGGCTGGGGACGACGGAGAATTTAGAGCAGGACATTCGTCGCGTCTCCGACTCCGCGCTCTGGAAATTCCGCAGCGCCGCCGGCGTGTCTCTTGTGGAATATGCTCGCAGACGGCTATCCCGGCAACTGGCCGCTTCAGGCGCTTCCGCCGAGGCGGTTGACCGGGCGAAGCATCTCTTTGATCCCAACGCGTTGACCCTGGGCTTTGCGCGACGCTTCGCAACCTACAAGAGACCGAACCTGCTGCTGCACGACGCGCAGCGATTGCTTCGTTTATTGAGTAATTCTGAGCGTCCAGTGCAACTCATCATTGCGGGCAAGGCCCACCCAGAGGACGAGGCGGGAAAGGCCCTGATTCAGCAATGGGTGCAGTTCATTCGCCGGCCAGAGACCCGCCCCCATGTGATCTTTCTGAGTGATTACGACATGTTTCTGACTGAGCACCTGGTGCAAGGTGTGGATGTGTGGATCAACACACCACGCCGGCCGTGGGAGGCTTGCGGGACGAGCGGCATGAAGGTGCTGGTCAATGGGGGCATCAATCTCTCGGAATTGGATGGCTGGTGGGCGGAAGCCTACAAGCCTGAAGTGGGGTGGGCATTGGGAGACGACCAGGAACATGGCGACGATCCTGCCTGGGACGCTGTCGAAGCCAACGCACTCTACGACTTGCTTGAACGCGAGGTAATTCCAGAGTTTTATACCCGCGATAAGGGTGGCATTCCCACCGCATGGGTTGCGCGGATGCGGGAAAGTATGGCGCAACTGACTCCGCGTTTCGCTGCCGACCGCACGGTGCGCGAATACACTGAGCAACACTATCTTCCAGCTGCAACCGCGTACCACGAACGCGCGGCGAACAAAGGTGCCGTCGCGAAGCAGATGCTGGCTTGGCAGCAGGACGTCGATCGAAAGTGGGCATCGTTGCGCTTCGGAGGCCGGCATGTCGAAACCACCGCGGATCACTACGTGTTTGAAGTCGAGATCTTCCTGAATGATCTCGGCAAGAATGCGGTGCGAGTTGAGCTTTATGCGGACGCAATCAATGGCGGCGATCCCGTACGGCAAGAAATGAAGTGGGCGCGACTGCTTCCTGGCGCACCCGACGGCTGCGT
>PLHN01000407.1:2887-3098 GCA_003139975.1 Acidobacteriaceae bacterium | reverse complement strand
TACATCCGGCTGGCGAAGGAGATGCTGGACCGGCAGGCGGCGGATGCGACGGCGCCGGAGCCTGGGGCACAGGAGTCCGCGCAGCAGGAGGGGACGGCGGCGGGCGCGCCGGGTTCGGGGGAAGCTGCTTAGATTGATTGATATAAATATTTATGTATATCGATATGTATTCAAACCGACAAAGAGTATACCTCAGCGGCTAAAGCCGCAG
>PLHN01000407.1:0-2795 GCA_003139975.1 Acidobacteriaceae bacterium | reverse complement strand
TGCTGCCGGGGCCGCGCGTGGTTACGGTGGCCGCGCCTCCTACTCCTGCGGCGACTGCTGCGGCACCTGCCGCCCCCGCACAGGTGGAACGGACGGATGATGTTCACGCCCGCAGCGATGAGGAAGTAGAGGTCCTAACTCCGGCGGCTTCGCCCGGGATGACTACGATTTCTGGATTGCAGGCGGCGGAGGAAACGGAGGATGGAACGTCTGGGGGACCCGCGGCTTCCTCTTCTTCGGAGGATGCTGCGGCTGTCGCTCCACCATTCTCATTCTCGGGAGATGAAGTGGTACGGTTGGGTTTGGAATTGATTGATGAGAATCCGCACCAGACTCGGCGGACTTTTCACGAAGATACGCTGCGGGAACTGGGGGAATCGATCCGGGTGCAGGGGGTGCTACAGCCGATCGTCGTGCGNNGGACGATTCAGACTCATTCTCGGCGAGCGAAGGGTGAGGGCGTCACGGCTGGCGGGGATCGAGACGATTCCGGCGATTGTGAAGCGGGTCAACGAGCAGCAGGCCGCGGAAATGACGCTGGTCGAGAACCTGCAACGGCAGGACCTGAACTGCATAGAGCAGGCCGAGGCATTTGCCAGGCTGAGCACGGAATTCCATCTCACGCAGGAACAGATTGGGGCGCGCGTCGGCATGTCGCGGGAAACGGTGTCGAATTACATGCGGTTGCTGTCGCTGCCGGAGGGCGTGCTGTGCGCGATCATCGCGGGCCAGCTGACCTTCAGCCACGCGCGTGTGATGTTGCAGATGAAGACGACGGACCACGTGGCGCTCTGGTATTACGCGAAGAAGGCGATCGACCACGGGATGTCGGTAAAGAGGTTCGAGGATTTCGTGGCGGGGAAGTTCAATCCACCGGCGGACGGGCCGCCGGTGGAGAAACGGCCTGACATGGGCGGTGGCGCGCGCTGGGTGGATCCGAACGTGAAAGCGGCACAGCGGTCACTGGAGGAAGTGTTGGGGATGAGGGTGCGGATTCGGGACCGGGCTGGCCGGGGAAAGATCGTGATTGATTACGCGACGATTGATGACTTTCAGCGGGTGGTGAGGATGCTGAGAGGGGAGTAGCAGGTCAGAGGTTCGAGGTCTGAGGGTAGAGGTTATTCGGCGCGGGTTCGAGTTTCAGGTATCGGGTGTCAGGTCCTAGGCGTCAATTCTCAGTAACTCAGTTGCCGGGAATCAAAATAGTTAAAAGTGGGACTCGTCGTGCGCCTTTTCGATCTCTTGGACGCTTCGAAGAGGATTCCGTCGCCTGAGTTGGACCTACTTGTAATGTTTTCGCACATTTTCAACGCTGGTCCAATCGATGGATTAGCAATCTATCCATGGACACGATTGCTTCACTCCGGCGGCGTTTTTTGGTGTTCGGGGTCCCTTACAGTCCGCTGCTTCCGCCCCATTGATCACAAATCCGCGGTCGAACGCTCACAGACGCCGCCCATCCCGCGCCCGCTATACTCCTAGCAAATGTCTGCTCCCCAGCCCAAGCCCGATCTGCACGATCCACTCCGCCGCTACTGGGGATACCACGCATTCCGCCCCAAGCAGGAAGACATCATTCGCAGCCTGCTCGCCGGGCGCGATACCTGCGCGGTCATGCCCACTGGAGGAGGCAAGTCACTGTGCTATCAGCTCCCCGCCGTGGTTTCCGGAAAGACAACCGTAGTCGTCTCTCCGCTGATCGCGCTCATGCAGGACCAGGCCGCCCAGCTCGCGCAGATGGGCATTCCCGCTGCCGCCATCAACAGCTTTCAGAACACGACCGAACGAAACTGCGTGATGGCGAATGCGCGCAAGGGCGACTATCGCCTCATCTATCTCTCGCCCGAGCGCCTCGCTGCCGACAGCACCTTCGACTGGCTCGCCCACGTGCCCGTGGGATTTTTCGCCGTCGATGAAGCGCACTGCATTTCCGAGTGGGGACACGAATTCCGTCCCGACTATCGCCAGCTCAGCCGCCTGCGCACGCGCTTCCCCGGCATTCCTATCGCCGCCTTCACCGCCAGCGCCACGCGCCAAGTGCGGCACGACATTCTCAAGCAGCTGCAGATGCGCGACCCCGCGCTCTACATCGCCAGCTTTCACCGCAACAACCTCAACTACGTTGTGCACGAGTGCGACCCGCTAACGCAGCTCGAATTGCTCGAATGCGCGCTGCGCTACTACTCCGAGGGCAACATCATCGTCTACGCGCCCACCATCCGCCGCGTGGAGGAAACCGTCGAATACCTTGAGGAGAACGGCATCCCGGCGATTCCCTATCACGCCAAAATGGAAAACTCCATGCGCCGCCAGAATCAGGAGCGCTGGATGTCGGACGAAGTTCGGGTGCTGGTCGGCACCATTGCCTTCGGCCTCGGCATCAACAAGGCTTCCGTGCGCGCCGTTATTCATCTCTCGCTTCCAAAATCCATCGAGCAGTATTACCAGGAATCCGGACGCGCCGGGCGCGACGGCCGTCCGGCCGACTGCGTCCTTCTCTGGCAAAAGCGCGACCACGTGCTGCTCGAATACTTCATCGGGAAAATTGAAGACGAGGCCGAGCGCGAGCGCTCCTGGGAACGAAAACGCATCGTCAGCCGCTTCGCCGATTCCAAAGCCTGCCGCCATCGCCAAATCTGTCTTCACTTCGGCGAGACGCCCAAATGGGACCATTGCGGCGCCTGCGACAATTGCTCCGGCAAGCCGGATTGGTTAAGCGACCAGCCGGTGCCCCAGCTTCGCGCCCATGATCGGGGACGCCATCGCACTCCGGTGCCCCAGGTTCGCGCTCGTTC
>PLHN01000373.1 GCA_003139975.1 Acidobacteriaceae bacterium | reverse complement strand
CCGACTCGACGACGCTGGCCGACTACCTGCTGAACAAAACCGCAAACCTCATCGAGACCATGTTCGTCTACCCCGAACGCATGCTGGCCAACCTTCATGGCACGCGTGGCCTTGTTTTCAGCGGACAGTTGCTGCTCGATCTGGTCGAAAGCGGCATTTCGCGCGAAGATGCCTATCGACTCGTGCAAAGCCACGCCATGCGCGCGTGGAGAGAGGACTTGGATTTCCACGAACTTGTCCTCAGCGATCCCGCAATCACCAGTCGCGTGCCGCGCGCGAAGATCGAGCGTGCGTTCGATCTGCAGCGCCAACTGAAGAACATCGACAAGATTTTTGCGAGGGTGTTTCCGGGTAAGGATACAGGAAAGAAGAGTGTTAGGTCTTCAGGAAGAAGATTTGCGAACCGGAAGAAGTAGCGGAGCCGCGTTAGACTAAATTCGGGGTCACGGTCGGAGAAGGATCAGTGATGTCATCTGCAGTAGTTGCGGCGGCGCTTGTTCCCTTCTTGGTTCGTTGGACGTACACGCTCGCGAACCGGCCCAGCGACGTGAAGGACAGGTTCATGCCGGCTCCTCCTCTAAGGGCTTTATACCTGGAGGACTCATTATGTTCGGTTGGGTGGTTGCATTCGAGGCGAGTGCTGTTTGGCAAGACGACCCGAAATACAGGTGGGGGGACACTCTTGGACTTGTGTTGGGTGTTGGTTTTCTTGCCATGACCATCCTTAGCTGGCCGATTGTTGTCGAGGTATCGGAAGAACGTTTGACTTGGCATCATTTGCTCTTCAGGCGGCATGTCCCGTGGCAAGAGGTTGAGGACGTAAACACAGACGCGAAGGGAGGTTTGGTGATCTACCTCACCAATGATCGTCGGATCAATGTCGGCCCGTACATGCAGGGACGCCCGGAACTCAAGGCATTCATTCTCAAACGTATTGGACGCCCCGATCTGACTGCGTTTTGATTTCGAGTAACCTGTTCCGGCGAAGAAATCCAGCCGAAGGTTCTTACTCTGCGCTTTGGGCATCTCGCCTGCGATAAACTTTCCCGCTCCGCACCAATTCCAGCAACTCAATCAACTGTCCCAGTTTTTCCTTCCCCACATGCTTCAGCATCTCGCGGCTGTGCCTCTCCACCGGCTGATCCATCTCCCGCAAAAGCTTCAGCCCCGCCGCCGTTATCTTTCCGTGGATCACTCGCCGGTCGGTCTTGGCGCGCGCCCGCGTGACCAGCCCGCGCTTCTGCAAGCGATTCAGCAGCCGGGTAATGTCGGGATCGCGTGTGATCATCCGCTCTCCGATCTCGCTGCAAGGCAGGCCTTCCGCCCCCGCGCCGCGCAGAATTCGTAAGGCGTTGTACTGCGTACCTGTCAGCCCGAATTCTTTCAGTTTGGCTTCTACGCTGGCCGCAAGCGCGTCCGCAGTCCGCAACAGGGAGAGATAAGCCTCTTGCTCGCGGCTCCGGAAGGGCGCCTTCTGTTTTAGTTCCGCCTGCAGTCCATGAGCCATAGCCCGAGAGTAGTCGTCATCACAAGTAACTGTCAAACTGCCAGTAAACTCAAGGTTTTCCCAGCGATTTGTAAGAGTTTGTAAAACCGTCCCGCGCGTGCATCTCCCGAAGATCGGCAGGCATCTATTTAACTAACCGGTTAACGAGGTGTGGGACCGGAAATTCAATGAGGATGGCAACCATGAAAAAGCAATTTCTTGCGGTGGCGGTGGCCCTGCTCGTCCTGCTGAGCATGACGGCCATGGCGGCCACCAATCGCTATGATCCACAGATTCAGCAGGCCGTCAGCCAGAAGATTCAAAAAGCGAAACAGCTCAAGAACGTCAGCTCCAGCGTCGAGGACGGCATCGTGACGCTGACTGGCCCGGTGAACCTCTACCAGGACAAGCTCGATGCCGCGAACAAGATCAAGAAGATCGCCAATGTCTCCGGCGTGCGGAACGATATCGTGGTTGCCAGACAGAGCCTGCCCGACGGCCAGTTGCAGCAAAAGCTAGCCAAGAAGCTTGCCTATGATCGCGTCGGCTACTTCGACAACGCGTTCAACTATATTGCGGTTGCGGTGAAGGACGGAGTGGTTACTCTGACGGGCGATGCCTATTGGGATGTACCGCGTGCGGACGCGATGGCCATCGTGGCGGGTACACCCGGCGTCAAAGATGTCATCAACGACGTAAAAGTGCTGCCGACCTCCAACTTCGACGATTCGATCCGCATGCATACGGCGCGAGCCATTTATCGCGACTCGGAACTCGGCCGCTACGCTATCGATCCGGCGGCTCCAATTCGTATCGTAGTCGACAACGGACATGTGACGCTCTATGGAACCGTGCAGAGCGCGATGGACAGGACGATTGCGGGAATCCGAGCGGGTTCAGTGCCGGGAGCGTTCAGCGTCGACAACAAGCTGGTTGTGGACTAAGATTCCAGGACCAAGGTTCGGCAGTCCAAAGTCGAGCCAGACAAGTGTGATCCTCCCCTACGGCGCGGCGCAAGCCGCGCCGTGTTTTTGCCCGCCCAGTCAAAGTTCCAGTAACTCCGCTGCTCCGGTTTCCACTTCTCCAGAAACGCTCGAAAGTCATCCGCCGACAGCCCGCGGGCATTCTCGAATTCCCCATTCTTCTGGCTGTAGACCAGCTTCCCATCGGCCTCAATCACCGCCAATCCCGGAACACCGCGTTTCAGCGGAACCTCGTACTTCGTCGCCAAATCCTGGTTCTTCTGCCCTTTGCCGATGTCCACGTGCACTACTTCATAATTGGCGGTAATGATCTGCGCCAGGTCAGGGCGGTGAAACGCCGCATCCAGCACGTGGCAGTCATAGCACCAGTTCGCTCCAAACACGACAATCACGCGCTTATGTTCCGCGCGCGCTTTCTTCAAAGCCTCTTTGATTTCGGCATGCGCGTCGGCGGTCTCGTTGTAGATTTGCTTCTCCGCAGCGAGTGCCTGACCGGCGCAGGCTCCGCTCATTGTGGCTACAACAAGCACGAGGGTTAACGGCACAATTCGCAGCCCGTGGCTCATGATCAGATCTCCTGCAGTAAGAATAATGGAACTCGTTTCAGAGAGGGATAGTGGCCGAAAATATACTGCGCGCAGACGCTTTGAAAGGGAGCGGCATCAGACGCGCCGTCCAAGACTCCACAAAACCGTGGCCCTAGTCCCTGTGGGAAGCGCGTTTTGCCCGGAATGAGTACCCTGCGCCCGGCCCGCTAGTTCGCGTTTCGCGAGTGCACGAGCTTCAGGCCGTCGTGCTGCAGAATGCGCTGAATCTGGTGTTTGGCGTGGACGGTCCAAGGCCCTGTCGTGTCGAGTTTCACATACGCCCGCCAATGTTGGAGCGCCTTTCGTGGTTCGCGCATCTTCTCGTAAGCGAGCGCAATATTGTAGTGCGCGTCGGCGTAAGTCGGGGCGATTTGCAGCGCCGTCTTGTAGGTATCGATCGCCTCACCGATCCGTCCAGTCTCGTCGAGCACGTTCCCCAGGTCGAAATAAGCGAGCGCATATCGCGGATCGATTTCAATCGCCGAGCGGTAGTGTTTCTCGGCGAGCGCATATTCCTGCCGGTTATAGTAGAGCGTGCCCAGATTGATGTGCGCGGCGGCGTGCATGGGATC
>PLHN01000139.1 GCA_003139975.1 Acidobacteriaceae bacterium | reverse complement strand
GCCACGCTGGGCGAGTTCGTGGCGTGGATCATCGGCTGGGATTTGGTGTTGGAGTATGCCTTCGGCGCGGCGACGGTGGCCGCGGGATGGTCGGGATATCTAAACAGCCTGCTGCAGCAACTCCACATATACATGCCTCCGCGGTTCACTGCCGTTCCCGGAACGGAGCTCTACTTTTACCAGCAGAAGTGGCAGCCGCTGGCCTCATTGCCGGCCAACATGAACCTGGCCGGACTGCCGCATGTGACCGCGGCCTTCAATCTGGTCGCCATGCTGGGTGTTCTGGCGATTACTGCAATTCTGGTGATCGGCATCAAGGAATCGGCAAACTTTAACTCGGCGATCGTGGTTGTGAAGCTGGGCATCGTGGGAGTCTTCCTGATAGTAGGGGCTCTTTTCCTGCTGGGACATCCGTCGCTTGCATGGCAAAACTGGCATCCGTTCATCCCACCGAATACCGGAGAATTCGGGCATTACGGCTGGTCGGGAATCGCGCGCGGGGCCGGGGTCATATTCTTTGCCTACATCGGATTTGACGCAGTCTCCACCGCGGCGCAGGAAGCCAAAAAGCCGCAACGCGATATGCCGATCGGCATTCTCGGTTCGCTGGTGATCTGCACGATCCTCTACATTCTTGTCTCCGGGCTTCTCACTGGAGTTGTTTCCTACACAACTTTAAATGTCCCCGATCCGGTTGCGGTCGGCATCGATCACACCGGAGTGCGCTGGGGTAGCGTCCTCGTAAAGCTGGGAGCGATCGCCGGTCTGGGGAGCGTGATGTTGGTCATGCTCCTGGGACAATCGCGCGTGTTTTTCTCGATGTCGCGCGATGGACTATTGCCGCAGTGGGCCGGCGCGGTGCATCCGCGGTTTCGGACTCCGTGGATCTCGAGTATCACCGTCGGAATCTTCGTGGCCATCTTCGCTTCGCTGATTCCGATTGGCATTCTCGGCGAACTGGTCAGCATCGGCACACTGCTGGCCTTTGTAATCGTCTGTGCTGGCGTGTGGATTCTCCGCGTGCGCCGGCCCGATTTGCCGCGTCCATTCAAGACGCCAATGGTGCCGTTCGTGCCCATCATGGGAATTCTGGTAGCTGGCCTCATGATGGTGAGCCTGCCACTCAGCACATGGCTGCGTCTGATTATCTGGTTAGCCATCGGGATGGGGATCTACTTCGGCTACGGCCGCCATCACAGTCGCGTGCAAGCGGCTGCTAGCGGCAACGTGACGGCGAAAGGGAAGTAGAAACGGCGAACGACGCTCCATCGTGACTAACGGGCGGGAACGCCCGTCGCTCCATTACTGACTCTTCGATTCTTGCGTTTTTCGTGCAATCGCCGTCACCAGCCGCCGCGGCGAAAACCGCACCGATTGCGCCACCAGCCAATTCCTCACCCCCGAAATCACCACTGGCTTTCCCGCCATCAACGCGCGATAACCATCTTCGGCCACGGTTTTCGCGTCCATAGAGCCCATCCTCAGCAAACGCATCCCGGTAGCATTAGCGCGCTTGTGAAACTCGGTCGCCGTTGCCCCCGGACAGAGGCACGTGACGGTGACGCCCGTCCCGCTCACTTCATTCGCCAGCGCTTCGGAAAAATGCAGTACGTAGGCTTTAGTACCAAAGTAGACCGCCATCAGCGGCCCCGGCTGAAATGCCGCGGTGGAAGCCACGTTCAGGATGCGCCCGCTTTTTCGTTCGATCATCTCCGGCAAATAGAGCCGGGTAAGGTGAGTGAGCGCAGTGACGTTGAGCTGGATCTGCCGCAGACATTCTTCAAGATCATTCTCGACGAACAGCCCGTACTGCCCGAAGCCGGCATTATTAACCAGAATGTCAACCACGATGCTGGCGCGAGTCGTCTGGTCAAGGACGTAAGCCGAAGCGCCAGGGTCGGTCAGGTCGACCGCCAGAATCAGCGAGCGCGCTCCGTAGGCTTTTTCCAGTTCGGAGGCCAGTTGCCGCAGCTTGTCGGCACTGCGCGCAACCAGCACAAGGTTGTGGCCCTCACGCGCGAAAATGCGGGCGAGTTCCAGTCCGATGCCAAACGAGGCCCCGGTGATGAGTGCGGTTTTGCGATCAGGCATGCAGTCACAGTGTACAAAAAGAAAGGCGGGTCGAAAGACCCGCCCGCAAAGCTAGCAAAGCACATTCCTAGGCGTGCGTCAGCGCCGGTTCGACGCCGTAAATCGAGTGCCACGAAGTGGCGGCCTTCAGCTTGCTGTTGACGTTGTTAATATTCTTCACGCCCTCGGTTTCCAGCCATTTGCGGAANNCCGCAGAGCACGCCGTTGAACTTCACTCCCGACTCGCCCGCCAGTTCCAGCGTCTCGCTGAATTCGGCGTTGCTGACTCCGGCCGAAAGATAGATGAATGGCTTAGTCGCGACGCTGGCGGCCTTGTGGAACAGATCAATCGCTTCCTTCTTAGAGTAGGCCTTCTCGCCCCCGAACGACCTCGTCCCCTCCACACATTTCATGTTCACCGGCACTTCCACCTTGAGCACATCCACGCCGTACCGATCCTTGCTGAACTCACGCATGCTTTCGGTGACGATGTGCGGTTTCTTCCGAGCGTACTCAATCCCCTTTTCGTCGGCGCCTTCTTCATAGCCAACGAACTCGAGGAAGAATGGAATGTCGTTGGCGCGGCATTCGTCGCCAATGCGCTCAACCCACGCATGCTTCGTTTCATTCACGTCTTTGGGGTCGTAGGGCGTGTAGTAGAGCAGAATCTTCACGCAGTCCGCGCCCGCTTCCTTCAGCCGCCTCGCCGACCAGTGATCGAGCAGATCGGGCAGCCGGCCGGGCCCGGTTTTGTCGTATCCCGTCTTCTCGTACGCCAGCAGCAATCCCGCGTTCTTGGCGCGCCGCTTGGAGGCGGGCAAGCCCCATTCGGGATCGAGCAAAATCGCGCTCGCGTGCGGCGTGAGCACCTCGCTCACCAAAATTTTGAACTCCTCCATCATTTCGTCGGAGACAGCCGACCCTTTTTCCTTGGCCAGCGACTTCTGCAGCGAGCCGCGTTGGTCCATGGCCGCGGCCGCGATGACGCCATGTTGGTTGGATACGGCTTTCAGACCTGCCAGTTTGCCCGGACTTAGCTTCATAAATCCTCCCATTGGTTTCCAGAAATGATACGCCATCGTGTGATGTACGTCACCAGAGCTTGCCCGCGCCCACTTTACACTAAACAAAAGCATCGACTTTATTCGATAGGAGAAGCAATTATGCCTTTAGTTTCTATGCGGCAACTTCTGGACGAAGCGGCCAAGGGTGAGTACGGCGTCGGCGCATTCAACGTCAACGATATGGANNTTCAACGTCAATAACATGGAGCAGATACAGGCCATCATGGAGGCTGCCAGGGAAACCAGTTCGCCCGTCATCATTCAGGCCAGCCGTGGCGCGCGCTCCTATTCGCAGGACAAGTATCTGTATCACCTGATGCTGGCCGCCGCCGAACTTTATCCCGAGATTCCTCTGGTCATGCACCTCGACCATGGCAACAGCGTAGAAACCTGCAAATCCGCCATTGACCTCGGTTTTACCAGCGTGATGATGGACGGCTCGCTGATGCCCGACGGCAAAACGCCTTCGAGCTTCGACTACAACGTGCGCGTGACGAAGGAAGTCGTCGAATACGCGCATCCGCGTGGAGTAACGGTCGAAGGCGAGATCGGCGTCCTCGGCGGAATCGAAGACGGCCACGGCGCAGGCGGCA
>PLHN01000202.1 GCA_003139975.1 Acidobacteriaceae bacterium | reverse complement strand
TCTGCATGACCGTGCTGGGGCTGCGGCTGTCGCGGCGGGCGAATGCGGTTTCGTCGCTGCACGGGGAAGTGTCGCGCGCGATGTGGACGGGCCTGACACCCGGCAAGTCGGAGGATGCGGTGCCGATCGGGCATATCACGAACGGCGTGCATGTGCCGACGTGGCTGGCGCCGCAGATGTTCCGNNGATGATTGATTACGTCCGGCGGCGAGCGGTGATGCAGGCGGTGCGGCGCGATGAATCGGAAGGTACGCTCCAGAAACTGAAAGGCGTGCTCAGTCCGGATGCGCTGACGATCGGCTTTGCTCGGCGGTTCGCTACGTACAAGCGCGCCAATCTGATTCTTACGGACATCGAACGGCTGGCCAGTATGGTGAACGATCCGAATCGGCCGGTGCAGTTCGTGTTCGCGGGCAAGGCGCATCCCATGGACGAGCCGGGGAAGCGCGTGCTGCAGCAGGTGGCGCAGCTGATGCGCGATTCGCAGTTTGCCGACAAGTTGGTGTTCGTTGAGGATTACGACATCAACGTGGGACGGCATTTTGTGCAGGGCGTGGATGTGTGGCTGAATAACCCGCGGCGCCCGCAGGAGGCGTCGGGAACCAGCGGACAGAAAGTTGTATTGAACGGCGGGCTGAACCTTTCGGTGCTCGACGGCTGGTGGGCCGAAGCCTATGACGGGCTGAACGGCTTTGCCATCGGGGACGGGCGGACGCACTCGGACGCGAACGTGCAGGACCGGCGCGACGCGGAAGATTTGCTGCGCGTGCTGCGCGAGGAATTGATTCCGCTTTACTACCAGCGCGACCGGGACGGGCTGCCGCGGGGCTGGATCAAACGCATGAAGCGGACGATCCGGACGCTGGGATGGAGATTCAACGCGGATCGCATGGTGATGGACTACACGCTGAACTGCTACATTCCGGCGGCGGGCGGGACGTCGAGCGATCTGCGGCGGAACTTCTAGAATTTTGCGAGCAGCAGGGGCAAGCCCCAACTTGAACAGTCGCCAGTGCTTCGCTGTCGGAGCCGCAGTATCCGGCGCTAGAAGCTGAACATCGCCTGCAATTCGATTTTGCGATTGGCGGCCGCGCTATTGAATGGTCCGCCTGCCAGAGCGATTGATTGTCCGAAACTTTGTGAACTCAGCACGCCGATTGGAGGCGCAGGGTTCACCTTGTTCAGAATGTTGCGCGCGTTCACGCTGAAAGTCAGGCTGTAGCGGCGAGTGCTGGAGGGCGGGCCGAACATGCCTCCGCGGCCGCCCGGACCGCCGCCAAAACCAACGCCGCCGCCACCTCCTCCACCACCGCCTCCGCGGGGGCCACCTCCACCGCCCGGAGGGCCGCCTCCTGGGGGACCACCCGGCTGTCCTCCGTTCTTGCCCAGCTCCGGTCCGAAGCCGATTGCCTTGGCGAGGCGTAGATTGAGGGTGAACTGGGATGGGCCGGTGAGATAGTTGATGGGGATCTGCGAGTACGGACTCGTCGGAGTCGCGTAGTGGCAGGCAGCCGTTGGCGAAAGACACGAACCCGTAACGTTTGCGGCGAATGCGGGGCGGACGTTGAACTGCAAGTCGCCGGCATAGTCCTCCTGTCCGACGGTGACGTTGTAGGGCGAGCCGGAATTGAAAATCATGAATGGACTCAGGCGAAATCCACGTGGCAGCGCGAATGTTCCCCCCATGAACACCCGGTCCCGAATAGCGAAAGACGCTCGCCCGTAGTCGAGACGCAAATTATACGGATCCGATGGGAAGTTCCCGGCGCTGGAGGTGTCGCTGTTGGCATAGTTCAGCGAGTAGTAACCGTGCAGAGATACTTTGGCTCCCGCCTGGATGTTGAACTGTGCGATCAACTGGTTCTGACGGAAAACGCCGCCGGAGACATACTGAAAGATGGCCGGACTGGGGAGACCGGTGAACGGGTAATTCCCGGTGTCGGGCGGGGCGTTAGCGACGGTCGACAGAAGCTGATGAACACCGCGGGAATTCAGATATGTAAGCGTAACGTTGGCAACTTTCGTGACCTGTCGCTCGAGGCTGAATGCGGTCTGCATGATATAGGGCGCATGCAGATTCGGATTGATCTGGTAGATCGAAGTAGGCGTCTGTGGGTTTAGAGGCGGAAGGGTCGGATAACTCGGATCGGTCACGACGTACTGTTGCTGGGTCACGCCGTTCAAACGGTCCACATTGAGGACCAGACTGCTGCTGAATCGATCGTAGAAAATACCGAAGCCTCCGCGCAGAACGGTTTTGGGTGCGCTTTTTCCGCCTCCTCCGATGCCCCAGGCAAAGCCGAGCCGCGGCGCCCAGTCGGCATGATCGTGAATTGCGTTCTGCGTTTCAAAGCGCAAACCGCCGCTCAACGTAAGATTGGGACGCGCCTTCCAGTCATCCTGCACGTACAGTCCGGTATCCACCACGTTAACCGGCACCCTGGGATTCGCGCCCGCAGGGCCATTGATGATGAGTTGACTCGGCGCCTTAGGATTGGCCAGGTAACCCGCATACGAGAAGGTATAGGAGCCGTTGAAGCCAGCATCGGATGTATTGACTTCGTGGACGGCTCGCAGACGCACCCCGAACTTCAGGAAGTTCTTGCCCTGATTGATCGAGGTGTAATTCTGCACTTCGTAATGATCCTGGTAATCGTTCTGCGTACCCGAACTGGCGCCTCCACCCGTGAACGTCCCTAGCACATTGACGCCAACAGCGGTGCTAAGCGGATTCTGCGAGCTGTTGTCGCGCAGATACTGGAAACGAGTTTCATTGACCGCCTTCGCTCCCAGAACCTGCGTGTCGCTGATTTGCACGGTGTGTTCGGTGGACAACGTGTCATCACCGGCTTCGGGCAGCACCTGCCCTCCCACGCCGGCATTCTGCTGCGTGTCGCGGTAATACTGGTAGCGCGCAGTCAGCGTGTTTGTAGGCGTGAGTTGATAATCGATGCGCGGGCCAATGTTGGTGCGTGTGCGCGGGTTGGGAACGCTGGCGTTGTATGGTGTCGTTGGGTCGGCAGGGGTACCGGCCGCGTCTACAACTACTATTTCGTCGATATTGCGGCGCTGCACGCTGAAGAAGAACGATGCCTTCTTGTTGACGGGGCCGCCGATGTTGCCCTGATAAATGACGGAGTCGTAGGGCTGCTGCTGCGCGTCGCCGAGGAAGGGATTGCGCGTGTTCAGGCCTGAGCTGTTGCCCTCGACCGAAAATTGTCCGTGAAACTTGTCGGTGCCGGGCTTGGTGAAGATTTCGATTCGGCCGTAGCCCAGCTTGTCATACTCGGCCGAAAACGGATTCTGGTTGATGCGAATCTCGCGAATCGAAGACTTCGGCGGAAGCTGGCCGCCGGTGAAGCCATCGATGTAGAGCTGGCCGCCGTCCGGGCCGGCTGAAGGTCCGGCGAGCGCCTGCAGGTCGGACAACAATTCATCAGGATCGTCGGGCAGAGCGTCGAGGTCCTTGCCGGTGAGCACGATGGCGCTGGCGTTGCTGGCGGGATTGACTTCGACGTGGGGGCTTTCCTCCTCGACGTCGACCTTTTCTTTTTCGACACTGATTTCGAGCGAAATATTGAACAGCGAAACTTGGGCCGCCGCCAAATTCACGTCGCTCTTCGCATAAGCGCTGAAGCCTTTGGCATTGGCTGTGACGGTGTATTCGCCGGGTGGCAGATTGCCAATCTCATAGGCGCCGTTTGAATTGGTGGTCGTTGTGCGCGTGGAGCCTCCGGGCTGCGCAGCGGCCACCTTGGCATTGGCAATCACGGCTCCGGAGGGATCGAGAACCGTCCCACGCAGCGTTCCGGTCGTAGGAGCCGACTGCGTCCAGGATGAAGCGGCGAGTGCGGCGATCAACAATATGATGATTGAGAAAAACTTCAACTTACACCCTTCTCTTTCCAGGCAGATCACGCGCATTGGAATCGTGGACTACTGGGCGGCTTCACCCTCGCCCCCGGAGGTGTTCAGCGACCACGGTGAGAGCAGCGAATATGCAGACCGATTCGGCGCGGCCGTGAGGATGGCGTCGACACCGGCGAGCAGCGTAATCGCTGTCACAGTGCTGGAACCGGCGCCATCGGTTGAAACGATCATTACAGCATCGTTCTTTTGAAGATCGGCCAGCGTACTGTTCGGCAAGCGGCTCAAAAGGCGTTGAAAATCCGGTGGGCCGCTGGCGCCCTGGCCACCGCCTTGGCCTCGTCCTGCGGCGGAATCGGATCCGCGCCGATCCCCACCCGGCGGAGCCGAGCTTTGCGCGCTTGCGTTCTGCACGCCTGCCGCGTCTCCATTCGCGCTTCCCTTGAGCCGCATGGCAATGCGCTGCGCCATTTCCGCCGGCAGCTTCTTCATCTGCGAATCGGCGGAAACTTTGACCACAACCGTCGATTTGGCAATCAGATCTTTTACCGTGATGGAGCTGTTGGCAGCATCAACCGCTGTGATGGTCCCTGCAATGTTGCGAAATGTACCAGAGACAATTTCTTCGGCGGTGAGATCGGCGCCGTCCGGGCTGCGTGCGCCGCGGGCGCGCGATTGATCTCCCACCTTGATCTGATCGAGCGGCGCGGGCTTGGCATCGTCGAACTTCACGGAGTCCGGGGCGTAGCGGCGCAGAATCGTATCCTTGCTGACATGGACAGCAATGTTCTTGCTGGCGCCGAAACCGCCAGAAGAAATGGTGATGGTCCCCGTTGCGGCATCGACTTTGTTGACGAGTCCGCCGACGCCGCGCTTCTGCCAGTCCTCGCGGTCGCGCTGCTGTTTGGCGCTGACGTCGGCCTGCTTCATCACGATGACGGCAAGGGCCGCAAGGGTGTGCGCGTCAGGAGATGCCTGGCCGCGAACGAGAACGCGATCCCCGGGCTGCAGATCTTGTGGCTGAAGGGGGATCGCATTCTTGAGGTCTTTTTCTCCGGGCGGGACACGCAGGATCTTCGTCATAGCGGCAAGTTTGGCGGTGACTTCTCCGCCGGATTCGGCGGTTACCGTGATCGAGTCCGGCTGCACGCTCTTGATGACGCCGACAGCCTTCACAATCGACGCGTCGCTGGATGCGCCCCCCGGCGTTGTCTGGGCGCTTGCGCGCGGCAAAGCCAGTGTCAGTGCGAGGAAAGCGGCGAGTAGCACTGCAAGAGGCCGCCGCACGGCTAATAGTATGGTGTTTATGCGTTGCACTAGGTGTACTTTAGCATCGCGAAGGAGGGCCAAATTCAGCCTTTACGAAGTTTTACCCGGCATTGACGCTGCTTTGACAAGAGGCGTGGCAACATGAGGCCTTCTTTGAGCATCCAGTCATTTATCATCCAGATTCCGCCCTGGCAGAAAGAAACAATGCAACCCCTATTCGGCTCGAAATTGATTGCCTATGCGCTGGTTGTCGCGCTGGTTGCGCTCCCCGGTTTTGGCGCGCCGCAAAAAGCGCCGGACTCGGCGGCCACGGTCGCCGTTGACGTTAAGGTCGTCACCCTGCCGGTTACGGTGCGCGATAAGCATGGACAGATCGTCCGCGACCTGACGAAGGACGACTTCATTTTGCAGGTGGACAGCCGGCCCCAGACCATCATGTATTTCTCGCAGACGAACCTGCCGCTGACGATGGGCTTGCTGGTGGATACCAGTTGGAGCCAGAGGGAGGTTCTGGACCAGGAGCGGAACGCAAGCCGCAGTTTCCTGGTTCAGATGCTGGTGCAGGAAAAAGATAAGGCGTTTCTGATCCACTTCGACCGCGAGGTCGAGTTGTTGCAGGATCTAACGTCGCACCACGAGAAGTTGGAATCGGCGCTCGATTTGCTTAAGACAGCGGACCGGGAGCGGCCAAGCGATTCGAACGATTCGGATTCGCGCTCCGGGTCGGGGCATGGGCATGGGACGCAACTGTACGATGCTGTTTACCTTGCATCGAACGAATTGCTGAAGAAGCAGGCCGGGCGCAAGGCGGTGGTCATTTTGTCGGACGGAGTGGACCGCGGGAGCAAGTCGACGCTTGAGAGCGCGATCGAGTCTGCGCAACGTGCTGATACGGGGGTTTATTGCATTTACCTTGCTGGGCAACGCGAAGAGCGTGGTGAGCGTGGTGAAGGTGGCGGAATGGGCCATCCCGGCGGCGGTTGGCCCGGAGGCGGAGGCGGATGGCCCGGGGGCGGCGGTTATCCGGGAGGGGGCGGCGGCAGACGCGGCGGCGGGCAGCGGCCTTCCGAGGAGCCGCGCGTAGACGGCAAGAAGATTCTGCAGCGGATTTCGAAAGAGACGGGCGGACGGTTCTTTGAAGCGAACAAGAAGGAGTCCGTCGGAGAGATTTATACGAGCATTGCTGAGGAGCTGCGAACGCAATACAGCCTCGGCTATACGCCCGATAAGGATGGTTCGGCGGAGGGATATCATCACGTGCAGTTGCAGGTGAAGCGCAAAGATATGAGTGTGCAGACCCGAGACGGTTATTACGCGGATTGACGGCGAAGGGCTTTCTGGGGTTGGATGGAGGCAGCGTGGAATCCGCGCCTCCCATCTTCGACCCCGAATCGCGGCGGTATAGCCGCCTCGACGCGATCTGGCTCACCATCTGGCTGGTCTTTCTGGGTGGGCTGGCTGTGCTTCCTCCACGGCTCGAATGGCACAAGCAGGTGATCCTGCTGGCCATTGGAATTGTGCAGGCGCTGGAAGCGAAGATCATTGCGCGCGTTCCCAAACGCGGCGTGTTCTACGTCATCCTGTTGAAAATCGTGCTGGCCACGCTGCTGCTCGACCACACCGAAGAAATCGCCATCAACAGCAGCTACTGGCCGATTTATTTCGTTCCCGTGGTGACGGCTGCGCTGTATTGCGGTCCGTGGGCGACGCTGCTCTGGACGCTGTTTACCTCGGCCGCATATTGCTCCTACCTTTACCCGGCAATGCAGGAATCCGATTTGACGCCGGAGGCGTCCGAATACCTCGGCCTTCGCATTTTGTTTTTCTTTCTTGCGGCCATGGTCGTTAACCGATTCTCCCAGCAGAGCCGGCATCAGACCGGGCTTTATCGCGAACTTGCCGAGCGGCTGGCCGAAACGAACCGGCGCCTGGAGCAGGCACAAGCCGAAGCACGCCGCTCGGAGCGACTGGCGGCCCTGGGCCAGCTCTCCGCCGGCTTGGCTCATGAAATTCGCAACCCGTTGGGCGTGATCAAGGGTTCGGCTGAGATGCTGAGCCAGAAGCTCGAGGCTTCCGACGAGCTTCCGCGCGAGCTGGCCGGTTATATTTCAACGGAGGTCAACCGTCTGAGCGCGCTGGTGACTGAGTTTCTGGATTTTGCGCGGCCTCTGCACGCGCAGCGCGAGCCGGCTGAGATCACGAAGGTTCTTGATCGAACGCTCGGCATTGTGGCGACTCGCTGGAAAGGAAAGCTGGTGCGCGTGGAGCGCAATTATGCGGACTTGCTTCCACTGGTTCCGCTTGACGAGAGTTTGTGCGAGCAGGCTTTTCTGAATCTGGTCCAGAATGCACATGAAGCAATGGAAGAGAGCGGCGGCACATTGCGCGCTGAGGTTCGAGCCGCAGCTCGCGAGGGACGGGAAGGCGTTGGTCGGTGAGGCTGAACCCGGAGCCGGTCCCGATCGNNGAAGAGATTTTCAATCCTTTTGTGACGACCAAGAAAACCGGTGTCGGGTTGGGGCTTTCCATTGTTTCGAAAATCGTGGACGGGCACCACGGTTTTATTCACGTGGAGAACGGTCCAAAGGGCGGGGCGGTATTCAAGATATTCTTTCCACTTGAGGAAGTAGCCGAGGCAAACGAGATGTACACCGGAACGTCAGGCTAGAGAACTTCAGCGAGATGCCGCGTTAAGAGAACGAAGAATAGCGAAGGTACGACCAACGACGAACCAATAAATGCCGACCATCCTAATTATCGAAGACGAAGCCAAGTTACGACGCCTGCTCGAGTTGAACCTGGGCGACGACGGTTTCAAAACTCTTTCCGCGGGTGATGCGGAAACGGGGTTGAAGCTGCTCGCGTCCGAACCGGTGCATTTAGTTCTTACCGACCTGAAGCTGCCCGGCATGAGCGGTATCGAGTTCCTGCACAAAGCCAAAGAGCAAGACATCGCGTTGCCGATCGTGGTCATGACGGCATTTGGCTCCGTTGAGACCGCCGTCGAGGCCATGAAAGCCGGCGC
>PLHN01000430.1:369-14851 GCA_003139975.1 Acidobacteriaceae bacterium | reverse complement strand
ATGATGACGACGCCATCGACGGCAGCGGAAATGGCCTGGTAGTCGTAGTCGGAATTGCGGACCTGAACGCTGACATAGAGCTTCATTCCCTTGGCATGCAGGTCGGAAGAGAGCTCGTTCAACAGAGCGACGTAGCCAGGTTGTCCTTTCTTAGGGAAGGACTCGAAGTCGATCATCAGGCCGCGATAGCGATCGGTAGCGAGAAACAGGGCGATCTCGCGGCGGAAGCGGGCGCGCGCCGCGGGATCATTGAGAAAGTCGGCGACCAGCGGGCTGAAGTCGTTGCCGTCGAAATTCTGCACCACGGGGAAGACTTCCATGTTGGTATCTTCCGCCTTCAGGAACGGCATGACTTTTTCGTCCACCGGACGGACCTTCTGATTCTGGACCACGTCGAACATGGCGTTTGTGTCCGGATCAACGGCCTGCAAATGGCCATCGGCGCTCAGAACCTGCAGCCAGGTGGGAAACAATAAATCGATCTGGCGGGCGTATTCACGCAGCGAGGAATAGCTGGCCGGGTCCCAGGCAACATAGAAAGCGGCACGAACACCTTCCTGGGAATTGAGCGTGATCTGCGAAGGATGCTTGCGGCGCTGGTGCAGGCGTCCAGTGCGGGCAATGGTGGCAAGTCGGCGTTTTTCGCGGGCCTTTTCCTTTTCGCTTTCGGTAAGCGAGTGGTAGCGACTTTTCTCGGCTCCCCAGGAGAGGTCGGGAAACGGCTCGCTGCGCAGCGCGCTGTAAAGAAAAAAAACGACGAGCGCGGTAAAGGCGATGGCAGCTGCGTCAAAGACGCGCCGAATGCGCTTCCAGCGCGCTTGCAAGGGATCGTAAAAGACCTGTTTGGCCATCGCGTCGGTGTACTTCATCCTAAGGGGCGCGGCGCGTGGGGTCAATCGCTGGCATCGGGTGATCGGGTCATCGGTGATTGAGTCGTCAGGTCCTCGGATCGTTGAGAACCCGGTGACGCGCTCCCATGAGTGACGTGCCAATGAGCCCTGGACCGACGGTTCGGCCGGCGTGGGATCGGTCACGCAATGACTAACGGTTCAATGATTCGATCACCCGATCGCCCGATGGCTCGATCCCTTGTTGATTCGCGCTATATTTCCAACGTGCTTGGAATGTTGCGCGAATATCGGAGATTCTTTCTTTGGGCCGCTCTCGCCGGCCTGACCATCCGGATGTTTTTTCTTGTCTTCGTTCCCTCGGTGACCGACGATTCGCGCGTGTACATCGATCTCGCCACCAACTGGCTTCAGCACGGCGTCTACGGGCAGACGCAATCGGGACAGGTCCTCGCAATCGACACCCGGCTGCCGGGATATCCGGCTTTTCTGGCGGCGATCTTCTCGGTCTTCGGCGTGGGAAATATTCGGGCGGTGCTAGTCGCGCAGCTGCTACTCGACATGGTTACCTGCCTGGTGATCGCGGACCTGGCGCGGCGAACGGCATCCAGCCGGGCGGCCGGCAGAGTTGCGTTTGCGCTGGCGTCAACTTGTCCGTTCCTGGCGAACTACGCGGCATCGGCGCTGACCGAAACTCTGGAGATATTCTTCACGGCGGTTGCTCTCGATTGCGCGGTGGCTGGGCTTGACGCGATCGAAAACGGCGAGGGCATCGCTACGACTAGTTGGGCCTATTGGACGGCCGCGGGGGCGGCGATTGGAGCATGCATCCTGTTGCGACCCGATGGGGGAATTCTGCTGGCTGCGGTTGGGATTTACCTCGGCATCGCCATGACGAGACGCCGGGGAAACCCAGTCATTGCAAAAGGCGCGATGAGGGGGACACCCTCAGTTGGTGCACCCGCGATCCGGGCGCGCATCTCTTCTCTCGTGGTGGCCGGCATCTTGGTTGCGGCTGTTGCGCTGGCACCGCTGGTTCCGTGGACGATTCGGAATTTTCGCACGCTTCACCACTTTATGCCGCTGGCTCCGCGTTATGCGAATGAACCGGAGGAACTCACGCCCCGGGGATTCAATCGCTGGGTGAAGACGTGGATGGCGGAGTATGTGTCGGTAGAAGACATTTACTGGAATGTTCCCGGCGATAGTATTGACGCAGGAAAGTTGCCGGCGCGCGCGCTCGACGAACCTGGCCGCGATGCGACGCTGGCGGCGATTGCGGATTATAACCAGTCGCAGGAATTGACACCGGAGTCGGACGCGCGCTTTGCGCAACTGGCCGCGGAACGAATTCGAGCGCATCCCGTCCGCTACTACATCGTACTGCCGGTTCTACGCGTTGCGGATATGTGGCTGCGGCCACGCACCGAGCTGCTCTCTGCCGACCCAAGATGGTGGGAGTTTAATGACGAGCGGCGAGAATCGGCGCTGGCCGTGGGATTTGGAGTGCTGAATCTGATCTATGTGCTGGCCGCGCTGCTGGCGATAACGCGAGGCCGCCCCCAGCTTCGCTATCTCGGATTGATGGGTGGCTTCGTGCTGTTGCGGTCCGTGTTCCTGGGGACGATCGAGAACCCGGAGCCGCGCTACACGCTGGAGTGCTTTCCGGTGCTGCTGGTGTGGGCCGCGGCATTTCTTGGAAACAAATGGGAACGGCGGATGGGCGGCTGACTCCGGCGTCCGACCTTCAATTTGTTGGAGAGGAATCCCGATTAACGTAGGGAAGGATCGTTGGGCTCAGGAACCAGCCTTTCATCGATTTTTTCGTTGGCTTCGTTTGCTTATTTGCTGGCATCCGCCCTTGTGTACATGGAGCGTAACGTGCAATAGTTATGCCGAAATTCCCAGGAGCTTGAAACCATGAGGCCCGTTTCCTTCCCTTATTTCGCTGCCCTCCATCAGACTGGCAATCAGACGAAAATCCAACCGGGAACACCGCTCGCAAAGAAAGTGAATTCGATGCGATCCCGCAGAGGGAGATCAGGGCTGGTATTCGCTGGTGCGGCACTTTTGTGCGTGGCCTTGCTGTTGGCACCCGACGCAACGGCACAACAGGCAACGGCAAAGATCCTCGGTACCGTCGTCGATCAGCAGGGATTGGTAGTGGCGGGCGTTAGGATCACAGTCACGAATACGGCGACCAACGTTGCCTCCGAGACAACCACCGACAGGACGGGGTTTTATCAGGTCCTGAATCTGCCCATCGGTACCTACCGGGTCACCGCCAGCCATCAAGGTTTTCGAGAACTGGAAATTACGACGGCTCCGCTGGAGATCAACCAATCGTTGCGAGTCGACCTGAGGCTGGAAGTCGGCGCGGTTAGCGAGAAGGTGCTTGTCGAAGGGCAAGCCGAAGCAGTCGAGACAGTCAATCCGACAATCGGGCAAAGTGTCACCAGCCGCCCCATCGTGAACCTGCCTCTAAACGGACGCAACGTGCTGGATCTGGCTCTGCTGCAACCCGGAGTCAGCGAGTCCAATCCGGACGACGGCAGCGCGGGCCATTTTAACGTGGGCGGCGGCCGTTCAGATTCTGTGACTTTCTTGCTGGACGGCGGCATGAACAACGACCTGTTGGGTAACGAAGTGGTGCTAAATCCCAATCCGGACACGGTCGCCGAGTTCCGCATTCTTACCAGCAACTACACAGCGGAGTATGGCCGGAATGGCTCTGGCATAATCAGCGTCGTGACCAAGTCGGGAACCAACCAGTTGCATGGCAGCGCGTTCGAATTCGCGCGCAATACCGCCTTCGACGCCAATTCGTATTTCAATATTCAAGACGGACTGGGTAGAAACGATCTAAAGCGGCATCAGTTCGGCGCCACGTTTGGCGGCCCGATAACAATTCCGCACCTATTGGACGGCAAGGACCGATTCTTTTTCTTCGTCGCCTACCAGGGCCAGCGACAAACACAAGCCGAGGTTTCGACGACAACGACGTTCACGCCCGCCGAACTGAATAATGGCGACTTCTCGCAAGCGCCGGACGCTTCGAGCGTCATCGCATTCCTGACGAAAAATTCTTACTTCTTGCCAGCTGGCGGTAGTGCAGCCAACGCCATCATCGATCCTGCCAAGTTCGATCCGGCCGCGATCAACTACATCAAGCTGGGACTGATTCCAACCTCAAACGTCATCAACCCGTTCACCGGTTTACCCCAGATATCACAGACCGCGCCGGCCACAGACAACAGAAACGAGCTTACCGTCAAAGTCGACCTCAATTTCACTTCGAAAGACAAGCTCGCGATTACGCTGGGAGGGAACCGCAATCCTACGACCGATCCCTTTTCGGGCTTCTACTCTACGATCCTGGGCTTTGGGGAACTTAGGCACACCAACAGTTATTTTGCGAATATCGGTTACACTCGGACCTTCTCGCCCTCTCTGCTGAATGAATTCCTCGTGACTGTCCAACGCCACAATGGCGATTTTGGCTTGCCAACCGGGAACCTTCCCACCGCGGCCCAACTGGGTTTTGGCATCCTATCCGACACACCCAACGGTCCACCCCAAGTTTACTTCGACAACGGCTTGGAGTTCGGAACCGACCCCCAAGGCCCCGCTTACGAGATTGGCAACACGTTCGCTTACACGGATACGCTAACCTGGGTAAGAGGGCGCAACACATGGAAGTTCGGCGCCGGCTTTTCTGCTTACCAGAACAACACTACCTATGATTTTTATGGCAATGGTATTTTCGACTTTTACGGGGGATTCGACCCCGGAGGTACTGGCGACAGCTTTGCCGATTTTCTGGTCGGGATTCCCTACGACTTGTTCGAGGGTCCCAACGCAAGCAACAACATCCGAAGCAAGGCTACGTACGGATTCCTGCAGGACGAATGGCGAGTAAGGAAGAATTTCATTCTAACGCTGGGCATCCGCTACGAGTACAGCACTCCCAAGCGCGACACCCAGGGACGAACGTTTTCGATCGTTCCTGGCGACCAATCCACGCGGTTCCCGCTCGCGCCTCTCGGTGTAGTTTTTCCTGGAGACAAGGGTGCTCCTGAGGGCGCGAATTTCCCGGACAAAGACAACTTCGCACCACGATTCGGGTTTGCATGGGATCCTCGGGGCAATGGCAAGATCAGCATTCGCGGAGGCATCGGCCTCTTCTACGACGTACTGAAAGGCGAAGACAATCTCCAATTCAACGGTGCGCCGCCTTTCTACAGCGAAGTCGATGGTTATTTCAATCCCCAGGGTCCGTATAAGAGACACGGGGCGCCGTTTTACAGCAATCCATGGCCGCAGGCGAGCCTTTCGCAGCCGTTCCCGTCGACGCCACCCACCGCGAGCAGCGCTTTTAACCCTTCGACCGGCAACTCTCTTCCGTTCGGCGGAGGTGGAATCTACTTCGTGGATCCGCATCTGCACACGCCCTACACCTACCAGTACAACTTGAGCTTGCAGGATGAAATCGCGCGGAATTTGACCTTCGAGTTGAATTACGTTGGCAGCAGTTCGAAAGGGCTGACGTCGCTGGTCGATGTGAACCCCTTCGACCTGAGCACGGTGAATGGACCAAATCCCACTCGCATCTTGAACTACAACCAGTCGAGTTTTGCCGACTTTTGCGCCGGCTACGGGGGGTTCACCGGCTATGCCGCCGATTGTCCCATTTCCAGTGCTGCGGAATTTGCCAATGTCAGCTTTGCCCATTTCAACAGCATGGAAGCCTCCTTGCGAAAAGACAACGGCGACAACCGCTACATTGGCAACACTTACTTCACTTTGGGCTACACTTACGCCCACAGTATTGATAATGCTTCTGGATTTCGAAATCGATCGTCGAATATTCCCTATTACAACCATAGCCAATTCCGCGGGTCGTCCGATTTCGACCTCACGAATCGGATCACGTTCAGCGGCGGGTGGGATTTACCCTTCGATAAGGCCTGGGAGTCAGGACCAAAGCGCTTGGTTAGGGGATGGAGCCTGTATCCGATCTTCACTTGGCGGACAGGGTTCCCACTTACAATCAGCAGCCAACTCCCTGGTGGCACTTCTGATCCAGGGCCGTCTGGAGCCGGCGATTCGGCCTTGGCCAACGCCATATTTGCTCCTGGGTTCAACAGCATCTCCATCATCAACCCCAGAAAGAACGGCAATCTGTATTTCAATCCCGCTGCGTTTGCGCAAATTCCAGATGTTCCCGGGAACGGATACGGCCTGCCGCGCAACTTCTTCCGCGGCCCCGGACGTACGAATCTCGATCTGGCAGTGGCCAAGACCACGGCCATTACCGAGCGTTTGAATTTCGAATTCCGTGTGGAAGCTTTTAACGTATTCAACCACGGCGAGTTCAACAATCCGGACACAAACATCTTGAGCGGGACGTTCGGTCAGATTACGACCACGAATTTTGGAAGCGGCGTGAATACAACGCTCACCGAGCGCCTCCTGCAGATCGCAGCGCGCGTGACATTCTAAGGGGCGCTGGACCAAGAGGCGACGGACCAACGCTTGGACTGAGACAATAAGGCTCGGGCTAAGTGAGTGGAGAGTCGGTCAGCGGTGAGTCGGTCATCCGGAAACGCGTCCGGATGTGCTCGGAGAGCAGTTCGATGGCTCCGCGATTGGCAACCGGATCAGCCTTCGCCAGGTACTTGAGGGCCTCCACCAGCAGCTTCTGACCGTCCACATAGCGGGGATCGGACGTGCGTTCACGCGGCTTGCGGGATAGATCGGGAGGGACGGGGATCGTAAAAACTTTGGCCATTCGAAGTCAGCTCTAAAGGACTTTTTGCAGTATATCGTCTCGGAGCGGGTTTTACAGCTTGATTCTGTTGGTTCGGATTCTTGCGGGTCGCAGGCGGGAAAATTTGGTTACGCGCTGGTGCCATGACGCCACAACCTTCTCGACAACACCCATTCCAGATCGCCCAACGGCCCGGACCCGGGGCGCCCCCGGAACTGCCGGGCAAAGTGCCGACGCTACGCCCTACTGCGGCACGAACTTGGTCTTGCCCGTGGTTTTCAGCTTAAAGACACTGTCCGGCAGTTTCTTGTTGAGCTGAATGTCGGAGTACTTGGCCAGTCGATAATCGCCGCCAGGAAAAAACATCTGTTGCTGCACGGAAACACCCTGCACGGGGTCGGCCCACAGAACGATTTTTGAGATGTTATTGAGCAGGTCCTTGGATTTGGGAACGAGTTCGAGCTTTGCCGTGGCCACGCCGTTGACGGTCTCTTGTCCGCGATATTGCACGTCGTAGGTCGAGAGCAGGTCATGGCCTCCGCCTCCGAAACCCAAGAGCAGGAACGCCTCGACCTGGGCGCGGTTTTTGTCAGCTCTGTATTCGTTTACGGTGTCCGTCTTCGGATTGTAAAGCTGCGCCTTGCCTCCGGAGTAAATCGCATATTGCTTGGGCTCGCTGAAGTCGGCGGCCATCTCCGCATCTTTGCCCTGCCGGCGGAAGTAGAGTTTGCCCTTTTGGGTGTCAGTTTCGTCGACCACCTTGGTGTATTGATCGAAGGTGAAATTGGCTTCGGCGGTGTGGAAGGTTTTGGCAGCCATATCCATCTCGGACAGAACGCGCTCCAAGTCGGCGGATTGGGGTTGCGCGAAGGCTGCGGTCAAGAGGAGGATGACGATCAGCGGGATTGTCAGTCGCATTTTGACTTTCGGCTCCTTCCCTCGGCGGCTAAAGCCGGGTGCGAGAGCAATGCCGTTACCGCTGCGCCGCCCAAAGGCCAACGAATTTCCTGGCTTGAACCTACTCCTTGTTTACCCAAACCTTGTAGCTCTGCGTGCGGCCGGCAGAATCTTTCACCGGTTCATACTTCGTGATGCTGACGGCGCCGGCGATGGGTTCAATGATTCTTTCTAGCTGCGAAGAAATATCGGCGCCGCCAGCGGCGTTCACGGCGGCTGCGGGGATCTGATAAATAAAGCCGCCGCTCTTGTCGGGAGTGATCAGCATGCCGGAACTCGGAATGCGCTCCACCGGCTTGTCTTTGAAGTTGATGAGATGCGGCGAGAGAAAGACGAACAGCAAAATGAGCGTCACCATGATGTCGTAGTGAAGGCTGCCGCGCTCATAAGACCAGAGGATGTATCCGCGAATTGTGCGCCAGATCGCGCCCATGGGAGAGACGGGGACTTTCGGCACCGTCAGGACTGCTTCGGGTTGTTGCAAGTTTATTTGGGAATTCATGACATGGCAAGGCCGCCCGCGTCGCTCCGCGGCTCGCTGTTGCTCCCTCGCTGATTCGCAGGCTTCGCGCTCATAAGCTCCTGGTTCACATGCTCCTTGCTTTGATGCAGTCGGTGCCCATGTAAGGTTGCAAGGCGTCGGGGACGCGCACGCTGCCGTCGGCTTGCTGATAGTTTTCCACGATGGCAACCCAGGTGCGCCCGACGGCCAGTCCGCTGCCGTTCAGCGTGTGGACCAGTTCGGTCTTGCTCTTCCCTTCCGGACGATACCGGATATTCGCGCGCCGCGCCTGAAAGTTTTCGAAGTTCGAGCAGGAAGAAATTTCGCGGAACAGATTTTGCCCCGGCAGCCAGACTTCGATGTCGTAGGTCTTGGCCGCGGAGAATCCCATATCGCCGGTGCATAGCGTCACCACGCGATAATGCAGCCCCAGCTTCTGAAGAACGGTTTCCGCGTTGTGCGTCAGCTTTTCCAGTTCGTCGTAGGAACTTTCCGGACGCGAAAACTTGACCAGTTCCACCTTCTGAAATTGATGTTGTCGGATGATGCCGCGAACGTCTTTCCCATAAGAGCCGGCTTCGCTGCGGAAACACGGCGTGTAGGCGGTCAGGCAGATTGGCAACTTCGCGGCGTCAAGAGTTTCATCGCGATAAAGATTCGTGACCGGAACCTCGGCTGTCGGAATCAACCAGAGATCTTTCTCGCCGTGCGGAACACGAAATAAATCCTGCGCGAATTTCGGCAGCTGGCCGGTGCCGTACATGGATTCGGAATTCACCATGTAGGGCGGAAGAACTTCTGTGTAGCCGTGCTCGCGCGTGTGCAGGTCGAGCATGAAGTTGGCGAGGGCGCGCTCGAGGCGCGCTCCCAGCGCCCAGTAGACGGCAAAGCGTGCGCCCGAGAGCTTGGCCGCGCGCTCGAGGTCGAGGATGCCGAGTTGCTCGCCAAGTTCCCAGTGTGGCTTGGGAGTGAAATCGAATTGCGGCGCCGTGCCCCAACGGCGCGCTTCGACATTCGATTGCTCGCTCGTGCCGACGGGCACGCTGGTGTGAGGAAGATTGGGGAGCGCGGTCAAAATCTCGCGCAGGCGGGCATCGGCGTCGGCTGCCTTTTTTTCGCCTTCCTGGATTTGCCCACGCAGGTCCTGAGTTTCCTTGATCAGCGCCGACGCGTCTTCTTTATTCTTTTTGAGCCGCGCAATTTCTTCCGAAGCTTTGTTCCGTCGCGCCTGCAGGGTCTCGGTCTGCGTGATGGCTAGGCGGCGTTCGGAGTCAATCGATTGGAAATCCTTCAAAACCTCGGCGGGGTTCATGCCACGCTGGCGCAGCTTTTCTTCGACGAGCGCGAGATTGTCGCGAACGAAATTGAGATCGAGCATTCTGCATTAACTTTAGCTGAAAAGTGCGATTCCGTGAACGGGGCGGCAGATGTCCGAGAACGTCTGCGAAGGGACTACGCAGAGAAAGGCGCTTAGCGGCGATGCAAGAAGGTATCCCAGCCTGTGACCAATGTGAGAGGCGAAGAGTTGTTCGCGGGCAGCGAGTTAACCAGGAAGTGTCCGTCGGCAGAAACGTCGTATTGAAACCAGCCGAAAGAGGTCGTCGCTATTCGCGTCTGCGCAATGAATTGTGGCGGGCTCGCCGTCTTCTTTACAGGGTCGAAGGTTACCGTCATCAGCTTTCGATCGGACTGAACAAAGAAGATCTTCTTACCGTCGTGGCTCCAGCGCGGCTGGGCCGATCCCGGCACCTTGGAGACCTGGATATGCGCTCCGGGGCCGGGAAATGGCTGTACTAGAATCTGGCGCCCCGGCACTTCGACGTATGCCACCCATTGGCCGTCGGGAGAGAATTGCGGCTCGGCGCCGGATTTCACGAATTGCGTGGACTTCTTTTCCCCGGGAGAGTAGACGTCCAAACTCGGATACATGCCTCCTCCCAGACTCATATAGATCAGGTTTCCGTCGACAGACCAATCGCACGGGATAACGTTGGTACCGCTCAAGAGCGGCTGTGCGGGACTTGAACCGTCGGCAGGAACCACCTCGATGTTCAAGGACGCATCGCGAAAAGCGATGGATTTGCCATCGCGCGACCAAACCCGAGTGCTTTCGCTTCCGCCATCGGTAAGGCGGGTGCTGATTCCGCGTTCGAGGTCGTAGACGCGGATGAAGTGCTTGCCATTGTGCTGATCGTCGGAGTAGACAGCGAGCATCCGTCCGTCCGGGGAGAATTGCGGGCCCTCATAACCAAGCTCAGGGAATTGGCCGAGTTCCTTCCCCGCCGGGTCGTACCAGACAAGGCGCGAGGGAGCATCGGCGGCCGACTGGAAGACCAACTTGCCATCCTGCGAAACGGAAAATCCGGATTGCCAGAAATCGAAAAACTTGTCCACTTCCTGTTGTGTCAGCGGCAGCGCCGGTCCCGTGGTTTGAAGGCTGGCGGTATCGAAGGGCTGAGCCATAATCGTGCGGTCGCTTACATAGAGCAGATTGCCGGAAGCGAACAGAACGTTGCCAGTGGTTCCCGAGGAGATGAACTTGGACGCGCCAGAATCGATCGCCGCGACATAGATTCCGGGACGCCCCCCGGAGTGGCCGGTCCAATTCACGCTATAGAGAAAGTGTTTTCCATCGGGGAGGAAAAAAGGCCAATGATGAGCTTCACTGCTACCCGGTTCAACCGTTGTGATCGGCCGCGGAGTACCACCAACGGCGCGCACCTGGTAGAGGGGCCCAGTGATGCCGGGAGCGAACACAATCACACCATCCTGATTCCAAGTACCGCCGAAGAATCCTGGGGCATCGCATATGTCTTGCACGGCCGAATTGGCAAGATCGACAGCCTTCAGCCGGCCTTGCGCAAAGAACCCGATATGGAGGCTATCCGGAGACCAGAACGGAAAGACCGCGCCCTCGGTGCCCGTGATTTGTTGCGCATTGTAGGAGGAAAGTCCTCGGACCCAGAGCGCAGTTTTGCCGTCCGCTCCCAGGGCAACAAAGGCCAGGCGGTTGCCGTCGGGCGCGATGGCGAAGCTATAGGGCAAGAAGGATGACGCCAGCGGCGGCAGCAAAGAGGAGCGTACGACGCGCGTGGCCTGCGGCGCTCGCGCCATGAATTTCACAGCCAGGGCTGCACAAACCAGCGCTAAGACCGCGGCAACCACCCAAGGGATCGAGTCGCGAAACTTTCCCGGCGAAGCTTGGGCAGGCACGCCCGGCCTAAGGCCGTCTTGCGCGATCCATTTCAACTCATGACCGAGGTCGCGGACGCTCTGCCAGCGTTCGTCCCGATCTTTCACCAGGCACCGGCCGACCGCATGGTCGAGTGCGGGCGGCGTCATGGACTTAACAGAACTGATTGGCGGCGGATTTCTTTCCAGGATCGCGGAGCATATGCTGAGCGAACTCTTTCCCTCAAACGCTCGTTTGCCCGTCACCATCTCATACAACACGGCGCCAAGGGAAAAGATGTCGCTGCGCCCGTCGACTTCGTCCCCTTCCACCTGTTCTGGAGACATGTAAGGAAACGTGCCCATCACGGCTCCATCTACCGTCAGCGGTTGCGGTGATGTTGCCAGCGTCTCGGTCAGGCCGGAACTGGGCGGAGCCAACGGCTTGGCTAGACCGAAATCCATCAGCTTCACGCCCGTTTTCGTCAGCATGATATTTCCCGGCTTCAGGTCGCGATGGACGATTCCATTACGGTGCGCTTGCTCCAGTCCCTCACAAATTTCAACTCCGTATTTGAAAACCTGTTCGAGGGGTAATGGGCCTTTCTGGAGGCGATCGGCCAACGTCTCACCCTCCAGAAACTCCATCACCAAATAGCGGACGCCATCCTGCTCGCCAACGTCATAGAGATGACAGATGTTGGGATGATTCAGGGAAGAGATGGATCGCGCCTCGCGGTCGAAGCGTTCTTTGGCGTCAGCATTTTCAGCCTGGCGAGCTTTCAGGATCTTGATCGCTACTGTGCGGTCAAGCCGAGTATCTCTCGCTCGATAGACTTCGCCCATGCCCCCGGCGCCGACGGGTGTCGCGACCTCATACGGCCCGAGTTTGGTACCTGCTGCAAGGCTCATCGAATTGTGCGAATTATAGCCCGAATTGCATGTGGAATTGCGCCGCGGCCGCCGGGCCGCCCGGGTAGAAGCGCGCTGGTTCTGCTGTACACTAGCTCGCAATGAAACTGCACTATTACCGCGTGGCGCTTATGTTCCGGACCTGGATCTTCCTTGCTTTGCTTTTTCTTGGTTCGGCTCCTCGCGCCCTTGCGTCCGCCTATAACGCTCATCCCAAACTCATCGTCATTATCGTGATCGATCAGTTTCGCGGCGACTATCTGGAGCGCTACCACGATCGGTTCGTGGAGGGAGGGTTCCGCATTTTTCTGGAGCGCGGGGCTTATTTCAGCGATTGCAACTACGACTACGCCAATACGCGCACGGCTCCGGGACACGCCACACTCTTCACGGGAAGCTATACGAGCGGGCACGGAATTCTGGCGAACGAGTGGTGGGATCCGCAGAAAAAGAAAGCCGTAACTTCGGTGGAGGACGATTCCGTAAAGCTGCTCGGCGTGGATCAGTCCGGGCCCGGAGCGTCTCCACACAATCTGCTGAGCGACACGTTGGGCGACGAGTTGAAGCTGGCAACCGGCGGCGAAGCGCGTGTGTTTGCCGTTTCTCTGAAGGATCGGGCGGCTGTACTGCCGGCGGGATTTTCGGGCGACGGCGCCTACTGGATCGATCCCAGGAGCGGGGCTTGGATTACTTCGACGTACTATCGCTCGGATTTGCCGGAGTGGGTGCGCAATTTTAATGGTAGCCGTCGCGCCGAGAAGTTCTGGAATCGGGAGTGGAAAGATGCCGGCGGCAATGTGCTGGGCTCGACTGCTCCGCGCAACGGCAGAGACGGCAAGCCGGCCGGATTTTACGAGGTTGTCGGCGCCACGCCCTTTGCCAATGAATATCAGTTCGAGTTCGCCAAGGAACTGGTGCTTTACGAAAAGCTGGGCGCAGGGCCGGCGACGGACCTGCTCGCCATCAGCCTCTCTGCCAATGACATTCTCGGGCATCGAGTCGGCCCGGACTCTCCGCAGATGCGCAGTATGGCTCTTGAACTGGATCTGCAACTCGCCGAGTTCATCGGATTTCTTGGCCGCCAGGTGGGATTGGCAAATGTTTGGATAGCGCTGTCGGCGGATCACGGCATCGCGTCGCTTCCCGATTTCGCCAAGACCCTGCGTCTGCCCGCCGCCAACCTCGATGCGAAAGCGATGCGGGAGCAGGTCAATTCCCTCCTGGCGAAAAAGTACGATAAGAAGGCGGACTACATTCTTGACGTGGACTATCCCGATGCCCGGTTAAACGAGGAGGCCTTCACCGCAGTCGGGCGCCACGAGGCGGACGCCGAGAGCGACGCCGGCGAGGCTCTCAAACAGGTTGGGTTGACAGGGTACTTCACAAAGTCAGAGTTGGCGCGCGGACAGGTTCCCAACACCGAACTCGGCCGGCGCTATGCCCACAGTTATTCTCCCGAAGGCGGGTGGTATGTGCTGGGTGTGCCGAAGCCCTTTCAGGTCGGAATCACGGTAGGTACGGATCACGCCACTCCTTTTTCGTACGATACCCATGTGCCGCTTGCCCTTTACGGTCTCGCATTTCAGCCGGGAGTCTACCGGACGCACGCCGAACCGACAGACCTGGCGGTCACGCTGGCCTCGTTGCTTGGGATCAACGCTCCGGCACAGGCTACGGGAAGAGTGCTCACCGAAGCCCTCGCAGCGCCGCATCGGGTAGCGGCAGATGATCATGCTGCCGTGCCTGTTGGGGGCAAGCAATGAGCCCGGCTTCCCCTCGCGACACGTCAGGCAAGCCTCCAGCCGCTCCCGATCTGCGCGTTCATGTCGCAGGCATGGAGCTGAAAAACCCGATCCTTGCGGCCTCCGGAACGTTCGGCTATGGCGTTGAATTTGAAGACATCGTGCATCTGGACCGGCTGGGTGGGTTGGTGGTCAAGGGCCTGTCGGTTGAGCCGATGACGGGAAACCCGCCGCCCCGGCTTTATGAGACTGCGGCCGGAATGCTGAATGCCATTGGCCTGCAGAATATCGGGGCGCAGGCATTTCTTGACGAAAAGTTGCCGGCGCTGCGCGCCAAGAAAAACGTACTCGTGTTCGCGAACGTCTTTGGTTACACGCGCGCGGATTACGAGCGCACGATTGAAATTCTCAATCGGGGCGACGGCATCGCAGCGTACGAGTTGAATGTGTCCTGTCCGAATACCGCGCACGGGGGCTTGCAGTTTGGCAGCGATCCGCATTTGCTCGATGAAGTCGTGCGCTCGGTAAAGCGTGTGGCGGCGCGGCCGCTGATTGTAAAGCTTTCGCCCAACGTGACTTC
>PLHN01000430.1:0-362 GCA_003139975.1 Acidobacteriaceae bacterium | reverse complement strand
CCCGTGATCGGCATGGGCGGAATTACGACGCCGGTGGACGTGGTGGAATTCTTGCTGGCAGGCGCGAGCGCGGTGCAGGTTGGAACGGCCAGTTACTTTGATCCCGTGGCCACAGAGACGCTCGTCGAAGACTTGACCGCGTATTGCCGCGAGCGCCGCATTGAGCGGCTCAGCGAGTTGACGGGCGGCTTGATTGCGGATTGACGCTCGTTTGCTTTATTCACTTCGGGTTCTAATCACTCCAAAAACTCTGTCTCCAAACCGTCTGAACTTCGGGCCTCGACAATGTTGTTAACTCTCTAGTAACGGCGAGGGCCAGCCGAATGAAGTTCACCCGGCGTTGCCGTGGGACATTTTGTCCC
>PLHN01000320.1 GCA_003139975.1 Acidobacteriaceae bacterium | reverse complement strand
TTGGCACTGGTTTTTGCCCTGCCCGTGATGGCGATGGTTGGGCTTTTTATCTGGGTGGAATCGGCGGGGCCCATTATCTATGCCGCGGAACGCACGGGCGTCAAGGGCTGCCACTTCCGCTGCTACAAGTTTCGGTCCATGGTCACCAACGCCGACCAACTCAAGGATGACCTGTGTGCGCGAAACCAGAGAGAGGGACCCATCTTCAAGATTGTCGACGACCCCAGGATCACGCGGGTCGGGCGCTACATTCGCCGATACAGCCTCGACGAGTTGCCGCAGTTGTGGAACGTGCTACGTGGCGACATGAGCCTGGTGGGTCCGCGGCCTCATCCGGTCGATGAGGTGAACCATTACGAGTTGCACCACTATCGCCGGCTCGATGTGAAGCCCGGAATTACGGGCCTTTGGCAGATTACGGCGCGGCATTCTCCATCGTTCGATCTCAACATGCATCTGGATCTCACCTACATCGAAAACTGGACGATGCGGCTTGACTTGCGCATCTTGCTGCAGACAATCCGCGTGCTTTTCGCGCCGGAAGGGACCTGAGCGACATGGGCAGCCGAGCCATAACCTGGGACCGCGGCGATAGCCCGCTTTGGCAAGTTGCCGGTCTGCTGCTGCGTCCGCTTCACCTGGCATTGGCTTTTCCTTCCGTTCTTTACGTGTTGGCGATGGCGGTATTTCTTTTTCGGCCGCCGGATCTTTTTTCCTTTTATGCGGATCGCATCGCCTTCGGTGTGCTGGTTTTCGTGGTGAGCTTACGCGCAATGGCGCTGCACGAAAAGATTCCTCTTTTTGCCGGCCTAAGTGTGCCCATGCTTGGGCTGGCCACGCTGGCGATCTTTCGCGCGCTACGCGAACCCTTCGATGCGCAGGTCTGGAGCATCATCGCCAGCAAATTCATCGTCCCATTCTCTTTGTTCCACATCGCGATGTTTGTTTTCCGTGGAGCGCAGCAGCGACGGCATTTCGAGATCTTTGTCGTGGTTGTGCTGGCCTATCTCGTGTTCATTGCGCTTGCCTTCCTGCTGGAGGCGCGCTCGCTCATCTGGCCGCGGTTCATCCTGGACGAGAGCCTCGGCTTCCACGCGGACCGCGCCCGCGGACCTTTCTTACAGGCCGTAGCCAACGGCCTTTCGTTGAACTTGCTGGGAATTCTCGCTTTTGTGCTGCCACGAGCATACAGAAGATTCGTCTGGATTCTCTGGGCTCTGTTGCCGCTGGCGGTACTGGCGACCATGACGCGAGCGGTGTGGATCTCGTTCGCGCTGTCAACGCTCGCCCTGGGCGTCCTCTTTGCTGAAAGGCGAATGCAAACGGTGTGTGTGTTACTGCTGGTAGGTGCGCTTCTGAGCGGTTTAGCGATCGGTTTTAGCAGTCATTCGCTCAAGAAAGCCCTTTGGGACCGCACCGAAGAGCGCGGGCCTGTACAGGCCCGCATGGCCGTCTACTGCGGCGCCTGGGCCATGTTCAAGGAACGTCCTTTTACGGGCTGGCCGGCCGCACACATGTACGCCGAGTTGGGGCGGCGCATGGAGGGGTACCACCTCCGCACCTTCTATGTACACAACACTTATCTGGCATTGTTAATCGAACTCGGCCTGCCGGGGCTGGCCTTATATGGCATTCTTTTCTTCAATCTCTTCCGGCTTTCGCGGCGCCGTGAGCCCGGGGAGCCCGGTTCGATTGCCGCGCTGCGAAAGATCTGGCCCGTATTGCTTTGCGTTTACCTGTTCAACGCACTTTTCGTAGACATGGCGTATCAATTCGTGATCGGACTCCTTTTTACGGTCGGGGGAATGCTCTGCGCGTCGGAGAACTCAGCCGCATGACAACCATCGCTTATATCGCTAACGAGTTTCCTTCGTCCGTCGAGCCCTATGTGATGGATGAGATCGCAGAACTTCGGCGCCGCGGCGTCGAAGTAATCTGCTGCAGCGGCAAGAGAGTTTGTCCGGAAGGGCTGAGCCTGGCCGAGCGCGCTTTGTGGAAAGAGACACACTACTCGCAGCCACTCACCGACGGTCAACTGATGCAGGCCGCGCACCGGCTCGCTTCCGATCGCCTCAGGCTTTGGCAGCTGCTGCGGCCGTTGCTGGTCGATCCGAGCGCCTCCCCCGCTCTGTGCCTTCGTGCTCTAGGCCATACGCTGATGGGCGCCGCGCTGGCGGAGGATCTGGAGGGGCTGGAGGTAACGCACATCCACGCGCATCACGGGTACTTCGCTTCGTGGATGGCGCTGGTGGCCGCGCGCCTCCTTGGAATCGGATTCAGCTTTACGTTGCACGGCTCCGATCTGCTGCGCCGAGCCGACCTGCTGGAGGCGAAGCTGCGTGCTTGCCGGTTCTGCGTTACCGTTTCGGACTTCAACCGGCGCTACATTCTTCGAAATTATCCCTTCGTCGCGTCAGAAAAAGTTGTGTTGCAGCGACTCGGCGTGGATCGGATTCTTTCCTGGCCCACTTCTTCGCCCGTCGCGTGCTGCCGTCCCTTCCGTTTGCTAGCCGTGGGGCGTCTTCACCGAGTGAAAGATTACGGATTCCTGATCCAAGCCTGTTCTTTCCTCCGCGCCCAGGGTCTCGATTTCGTGTGCTGGATTGCCGGCGAGGGACCAGAGCGCGCGGCTCTAGAACGGCAGATCGCCAAACTTGGACTCCAAGGGCACGTTCGCCTCCTGGGACAGGTCCGCCGAAGCGACCTTATCCCCTATTACCGCCAAGCCGATCTCGTGGTGATGACCAGCAAAAGCGAGGGAATTCCCGTTGTCCTGATGGAAGCGATGTCGCACGAGAAGCTGGTGCTGGCACCGGCCATTACTGGCATCCCAGAGCTTGTGGACGACCGGCGCACGGGTTTTCTTTACGCGCCAGGGTCGCTGTCAGATTTCCTCAATAACGTCAGCTGGATCTACGCCAACCAAGCTTCGCTGGCGGGGATCCGGCGGGCGGCGGCGGTAAAAGTGGCCGCCACCTATAACCGCTCGCGAAATCTGCGGGCCTTTGCCGACCAGTTCCTGGCCCGTATCCCCCATTTCGGCGGTGACTATGCGCATCCTGTACTGCAACAAATACGACTATCCGTTTAGCGGAACCGAAGCCTATCTGTTCGATCTGATCGACCGGATGGATCGGCGCGGCCACGACACCGCCCTCTTCAGCATGGACCACGGCTCGTCCTCCGCCTTCGGGGGGCGCGCTTATCGCGTTCCGCTGGTCAACTTTAAGGATGCCCACGCCGGTTTCTTGAAGAAAGCGCGGATGGCCGCTCACGCTCTTTATTCGCCATCGGTGCGCCGCGCCCTGCGCAAGTGCATCGCCGATTTCTCTCCCGACCTCGCTCACATTCGCGGGATCTACCATCATTTGTCGCCTTCCACCCTGTGGGAACTCAAGCGTCAGCACATCCCGGTGCTTTATCACATCAACGATTTCAAGATTCTCTGCCCGACCTACAATCTGGTTTCCCACGGGGAAGCGTGCCACGCATGCCGGAACGGCGCTTTTTACCACGCAGTCACAGAGCACTGCTATGCCGGCCCTCCATCCAGCGCCATGGTTTTGGCCGCAGAAGCTTACCTGCACAAATGGTTGCGGACCTATGAGAGTTGCGTCGATCTATTTCTCGCTCCCAGCGAGTTCGTTCGCAGCGAGTTGATCGCCAATGGACTGCCGGCGGCCCGAATCGAAGTCCTCCCCCACTTTCAGGAACTGCCCAGCGACGATCAACTCGGCAACGACGAAGGCTACCTGCTCTACTTCGGCCGGCTTTCCCCGGAAAAAGGAGTCGACGAGCTTCTGCATGCGCTGGTGCGGACGCCGCATATTCCGGTCGTCATCGCGGGAGATGGGCCCGAGCGCAAGCGGCTCGAGGCGCTGGCGCAAAGCTTGAACCTGAGTCACGTACTTTTTGCGGGCATGGTGAGCGGCGAACACCTGAAGAACCTGATCGCCCGCTGCAGTTTCTCGCTGTTTCCCTCGCACGCTTACGAGACGTTGGGGAAGTCGATCCTCGAATCCTACGCGTACGCGCGGCCCGTCGTGGCCTCCGACCTAGGTTCGCGGCGCGAATTCGTGGAACACGGCGTGACCGGTCTGCTCTATTCACCCGGCGACCGGGACCAGCTTGCCCATTCCATTTCATTCTTGTTTGAGCGCACCGATCTGATCGAGAAGATGGGAGCAAACGGCCGGGCTCGGGTGAAAGCTAAGCACGACCCCGAGCAGCACTTGCTGAAATTGTCGGAAATCTACAACCGGATGACCTTCGCAAGAAAATTCAGATCCTTTTCCGAACCGCCCAGGGCCCGCCTGCGCCAGGGCGTGCGCGTGGCTTTCATCGGGGGGCGCGGCGTGGTTTCGAAATACAGCGGCATCGAATCGTATTACGAGCAGGCTGGGCACGAATTGGCTCTGCGCGGCCACGAGGTTACTGTTTACTGCCGGACTTATTTCACGCCTCCCGCGGATACGCACAATGGCATGCGCGTTCGCCGCCTGCCGACCATTCGCAGCAAGCATCTGGAAACGGTGGTGCATACCTTACTCAGCACTCTCGACGCCATCATCTCGGACTACGACGTAATCCACTACCACTGTCTGGGGCCGGCCCTGTTTTCATTTCTGCCGCGGTTAGTCGGAAAGAAGACAGTCGTTACTGTGCAAGGCCTGGATTGGCAGCGCGCCAAGTGGGGAGCCATCGCCCGGCGAGTTTTGCGCTGGGGAGAAGCCGCCGCCCTAAATCTACCCAATGCCACCATGGTTGTCTCAAAGACGCTGCAGCGGTATTACCGTGACCGTTACCAGCGCGATACTATCTACGTGCCTAATGGCGCCATGTCGATGCGGAGTCGCCCCCCCAGTCGGTTGCGTGATTGGGGCCTCCTGCCCGACAATTACGTCCTTTTTCTTGGCCGCCTTTCACCAGAGAAGAACTGCCACCTGCTGATCGAGGCTTTCGAGAAGATCCGCACCGACATGAAATTGGTTCTCGCCGGAGGGTCGAGCCACTCCGATTCCTACGTCGCCGCCTTGCGCCGTCACGAATCGGACCGCATTCGTTTCCTGCCCTGGGTCTCAGGAACCGGCCTTGAAGAAGTGCTTTCGAATGCCGCCTTGTTTGTGCTTCCTTCCGAGTTGGAGGGCTTGTCTCTGGCTCTTCTCGATGCCATGGCAGCCGGCGTGTGCGCGCTCACGAGCGACATCCCGGAGAATCGCGAGGTGATCGAAGGCGCCGGTTTCACGTTCCGGCGCGGCGATCTTGCCGATCTCGAACGTATGCTCGACTTGCTCGTGCGTAATCCCGAACTGCGGCGCCAGGCCGCCGCCCGCGCGCGCGCGCGCGTTCAGAACCAATATCTGTGGCCCGAAATTGCTCAGTCAATCGAGACTGCCTACTACAAGGTGCTGGGTTGGAATGCGGGAGAACGCGCGCAGTTGGCCAGGATACCAGTCAGAACATCGCCGCTTTCGGCCCAGGGTTTGGACTGATCGCCGGCTTCAGTTCGCAACCACGAGATGCGCGCGGCGGGCGGACTGTGGCGCCGGAACCTTGCCGGCACTTATGTATTGCGCTCGGCTTTGGTTAGAATCAGATTGCCGCCTATGTCCACCGACGCGGCACTTTTCGCATGGAAGATCTGATCCTCGTCACCGGCGGCGCCGGCTTCATTGGCTCGAACTTCATTCTGCAATGGCTTGCCCCTGAGTCCACGGGTGTTCTCAACCTCGACAAACTGACTTATGCCGGCAATCTAAGTAATCTCGAATCGATTCAGAGCAACCAGTACCGTTTCGAGGGCGGCGACATCGTCGACCGCGGCCTGGTGTGCGCGCTTCTGACCCGCGAAAAACCCCGCGCCATTGTTCACTTCGCCGCCGAGAGCCACGTCGATCGCTCCATTCACGGCCCGGACGACTTCATCCGCACGAATGTCAATGGAACGTTTAGCCTGCTCGAAGAAGCTCGCGCCTACTGGTCGGCACTGCCCGAATCCGATCGCGCCCTATTCCGCTTCCTCCACGTATCGACGGATGAGGTCTACGGATCGCTCGGGCCCAGCGATCCGCCGTTTAGCGAAACCACTCCTTACGCGCCTAACAGCCCGTACTCCGCGTCCAAGGCTGCTTCCGATCACTTGGTGCGCGCTTATCATCACACTTACGGATTACCGGTACTGACCACTAATTGCTCCAATAACTATGGGCCGTTTCAGTTTCCGGAGAAACTGATTCCGTTGATGATTTTGAACGCGTGCCAGGGAAAATCCCTGCCTGTGTACGGCGATGGCAAGAACGTTCGCGACTGGCTTTACGTCGAGGATCACTGCCGCGCCATTCGGAAGGTGCTTGCCCGCGGGCGGGTTGGCGAGACCTACAACATCGGCGCCCGCAGTGAAAAAAACAACCTGGAAATTGTCGGCGCGATTTGCCAGTTGCTTGACGGCCTGAGGCCCGCGGATCCCGTCGTTCCGCACAACCAGCTCATCACATTCGTGAAGGACCGGCCCGGCCATGACCGCCGCTACGCGATGGATACGCGTAAAATCGAGCGCGAGCTCGATTGGCATCCCCAGGAAAGTTTCGCGAGCGGCCTCGAAAAGACCGTGCGCTGGTATCTTGAACACGAGGACTGGGTGCGCAGCGTAACCAGCGGCAGTTATCGTCAATGGATGGCCAAGCATTACGCCAGCGAGCGTTAAGCCAAAACACAACATGCCCAAAACGACTACCCCAAACTACAAAGGCATCATCCTCGCCGGAGGCTCGGGCACGCGCCTCTACCCCGTCACTCATTGCGCCGCCAAAAGCTTGCTGCCGGTCTACGACAAGCCGATGGTGTACTACCCGCTCTCGACGCTGATGCTGGCGGAGATTCGCGACATTATGGTCATCTCCACGCCCGAGGATTTGCCGCGCTTTCAGCAACTGCTGGGCAATGGGTCGCGCTTTGGCGTTCATTTTCAGTATGCGACGCAACCTAAGCCCGAGGGCATTGCGCAGGCCTTTCTCATCGCAGAGGATTTCATCGGCTCCAGTTGCTGTGCGCTCGTGCTGGGCGACAACATTTTCTACGGCCACGATCTGGTGAAAGATTTGCGGCAGGCCAGCCAGCAGTCCACGGGGGCTCGAGTCTTTGCTTATCCCGTCAACGATCCTGAACGCTACGGCGTGGTCGACTTCGACGCACGGGGCAAAGCGCTCAGCATTGAAGAGAAACCGAAACAGCCGAAATCGCGCTATGCCGTCACCGGACTCTATTTTTATGATCAACAAGTGGTTGAGATCGCCGCGAGCCTGCGGCCTTCGGCGCGCGGCGAACTGGAGATCACGGACGTCAATCGGGTCTATCTTGAGCGCGGGCAGCTAAACGTGTGCGTCATGGGCCGCGGCATGGCCTGGCTCGACACCGGAACACACGAGGCTCTGATGGAAGCTTCCTTGTTTATTCAGACTATCGAGAAGCGGCAGGGCTTGATGGTCGCTTGCCCTGAGGAGATTGCCTTCCGCTCCGGCTACATCACGGCCGGCCAACTTGAGGCGCTGGCGCAGCCGATGCGCAACAACGCGTACGGGGCGTATCTATTGCAAATGCTGAAGGACCGCGTGTTTTGATGACAGAAAAGTCCTCGTGAGCGTCCGATGAAGAAAATCGCCACCAGCCTGCCGGACCTTTTGGTGCTCGAGCCGCGCGTGTTCGGCGACGAGCGCGGGTTCTTCCTCGAAAGCTATAATCAGCGCACGTTTGCCGAGTTCGGCATCCGCGAGACATTCGTGCAGGACAATCACTCCTTCTCCGGCAAGAACGTCATCCGCGGCTTGCACTACCAGATTCAGCAGCCGCAGGGGAAACTGGTGCGCGTCATCGCCGGCGAGATCCTCGACGTTGCAGTCGATCTCCGCCGCAGTTCTCCCACATTTGGTCAGTGGGAGTCTTTCCAGCTCTCCGGCGAGAACAAGCTCATGCTATGGGTTCCGGCGGGCTTTGCCCACGGCTTCCGCGTCGCCGCCTCCGGCACGCATGTGCTTTATAAAACCACCGATTTCTATGCGCCGCAACACGAGCGCACTATCGCCTGGAACGATACGACGCTGCGGATCGACTGGCAGCTTGATGGCGAGCCGATTGTCTCTCCCAAAGATGAGCGCGGGGTGTCATTCCAGCAAGCTGAGAGGTTTCCGTAAATTGGCTGAAGCTATGCCCTTTCAAAACTCTCCGTGAGCCCAAAGAGTTTCCCGGGCTCTATTGTCTGGCGCTCAGTGCAACCGGAACTCGACTGCAATGGAGGTTTCGACCTCAAGCGCTCGGCCCGACGAACGATACGGTTCAAACTTCCACTGCCGAACCGCTTCCATCGCGGATCTCGCCAACACTGTGTTTCCGGAGGCAGGCTGCAGATTCCTTACCGTGCCATCGGCACCGACCAGAACATCGAGCACTACCAATCCTTGCGTGCCGGTGCGACGAGCCTCCTCCGGGTACACGGGCTCTGACTTCGACACGATTCGCGCTGCCATGATTTCCGGGGGAACTCGCAACGGCGCGGCCTGGCTTACCGATTCTTTCTCCAGTTCGTTCCACGACCACTGCCATCGCCACCAGCCAAGGGCGATCAGGACTAACATGGCAGGGATGAGCAAGTAAAGTGCGCGGCGCGGGATGCGAATCTTCTGCAACTTCTGCAGAGGCGCTGCGGGCGTACCAGTGCTCGCGGGCTCTGTTCTAGCCCCTTCCAATACCGCTGCAGCGGCCTCCGCTGCCAACCGGTGTGACCAGTAACGGATCATCTCGCGTTGTTCGGCCGCGAGCCCAACAAATTCAAAACCGCAGCGCACTTTGTCCTGATAGCGAACCAACGCCCTGGCGCGCAGGGGCCGCCCGACATTCGGAAGCCGAAGTTCGACGGCGACCTGCTGTCCGGCAGTGAGTTCACCGGCCACCAATGCGCCCACCCCGCCTTCGCTCACATCGGTGCAACGGCCCGGGAGATTTTGCGGGATCCCCGAGCGCAAGGCGATCACATCCAATGGAACTTTGACGGGAAATCTAGGAAAGCCACGGCGTGGCGCCTGTTCTAATGCGAGGGACGTGCCTGCACTCACCCATTGCCTCCGCAAGATCACAAATCACGTCGTGCGGCTGGAGCAACGAAGACAGCGCTCTGATTGCAAGAATCGTTGGGAAGAGTATAGCGGAAAACGCGTCCTGCATTTCCGTCAGTTTGACTCTCTTGGTTCGGCGTATTTTCGACCTCGAGGAGGTCGCTGAATGAAGCTTCGGCAGGACGGCAGCGATCGTCACCTGCGAATTCTGACAGGAACCTCCCTAGTCCATATCGCGCCAGTTTAGCCCCACTCCCAAGTCGACGCGCAGCGGGACTTCCAGCGGATGCGCCGCTTCCATCTGCTCGCGCACCAGGGTCTTCATCGTCTCCACTTCGCTTTGGGGCACTTCGAAAACCAGTTCGTCATGAACCTGGAGGGTCATTCGTGACTGCAGTTGGCGCTGCCTGATCTCTTCATCGATGCGGATCATTGCGAGCTTGATTAAATCGGCTGCCGTCCCCTGCAGAGGAGTATTCACGGCGGTGCGCTCGGCAAATCCGCGCTGGTTGACATTCTTGCTGTTGATGTCGGGAATCGGGCGCACGCGGCCGAACAACGTCTTCACGCTTTGATCGCGCCGCGCCTGCGCGAGGGTGGCGTCGATAAACGCCCGTACGCCCGCATACTTTTCGAAGTAGGCCTCGATAAACGTACGCGCTTCGGAGGGCTCGATGCCGAGTTGCTGCGACAGGCCAAAGGCCGACAAACCATAGACGATTCCGAAATTGACTACTTTCGCCTGCCGGCGATGGTCCGGCGTCACCCTCAGCGGAGGCACGCCAAACACCTGTGACGCAGTCAGCGTGTGAATATCGTCACCGCGGCGGAACGCTTCCACCAGCAGCTTGTCTTTCGAGAAGTGCGCCAGCAACCGGAGCTCGATCTGGGAGTAATCCGCCGCGAGCAGCACGTTGCCCGGTTCGGCAATGAATGCCGCTCGAATCTCGCGGCCGAGTTCCGTGCGGATCGGAATATTTTGCAGATTCGGACTGGCCGACGACAGCCTGCCGGTAGCAGTTCCTGTCTGGCCGAATGTGGTGTGCACGCGCCCACTGCCGCTGCGAATCAGCACCGGCAGCGCGTCGACATAAGTTGATTTCAACTTCGTCAACTGCCGGTATTCCAGCACCAGGCGCGGGACAGCGTGCTCTTCGGCGAGTCCTTCGAGAACATCGACCGCAGTCGATATTTTCTTACCTTTTCCATACTTCACGGGCACGGGCAGCGCCAGCTTGTTGAAGAGCACGTCTCCGAGTTGTTTCGGAGAGCTGATGTTGAATTCCATGCCGCAGCGCTCGTAGATGTCGCGTGCTTTAACATCCGCCTCCCGCTGCAACTTCACCGACATATCGCCCAAGACGGTCGTATCGATCTTCACGCCCGCGTCTTCCATGCGCGCGAGCACCGGCACCAGCGGAGCGTCAATCTCCTCGTACACCCGGGTCAGACCCTGATCGTCTACTTCCCGCCGAAGCAATCTGACTAACCTGCCCGTCACGTCCGCCGCTTCCGCCAGGTTGCCGCTCAGCTTCAAGTTCAAACTGCGCAACGCAACTTCGGAAAGCGCATGTGACGAATAAGTCGGGTTGAGCAAATACGAGTACAACATCGGATCGTGCACAACGCCCGTGAGCGCAATGCCCATTTCCGAGAAATGATGCAGAGCTGCTTTCCAGTCATGGATGCTCTTGGTGGCAACCGGGTCTGCAAGGATGCTCTTAACGCCGCCGGCGAGCGCCTCGTCGTCAAAGGAAACGATTGCGCCGGCTCCCGCCACTTTGGAAATTGCCAGTCGCTTACGCCTNNCCCCTACATAGTCTTCAAACTCTGCCTTCGAATTGATCTCCCGGTAGTCACCTTCTTTCACTTCCACCACCGGAAGCAGTTCCTTCAGCAACGAAGTGAACTCCAGTTCAGCAAACAGGTCGCGTAGCGCGCCGAGGTCCGGTTCGCCCACCTTCATCGCGGCCACGTCCAGATCGACGGCTACGTTTGTGTCAATCGTCACTAGTTGCTTGCTCAGCAGAATGTTGTCGCGGTTATTCTCGAGCGACTCGCGATATGTTTTCTNNACCGACCCTTTGTCGCCGATCCCCGGCGCTCCGGGAATGTTGTCGACGGAATCGCCGCGCAAGGCCATCACGTCTATTACCTGCTCCGGTGGCACGCCCAGAATTTCGCGGACCTTTTCCGCGTCGCAGATCAAATTGTCTTTCGGAGGATTGAGCACACACACTTTGTCGTTGACCAGTTGCAGCATGTCCTTGTCGCTGGAGACGACAAACACCGAATGCGATTCCGCCGCCGCTTTTCGCGCGAGCGTGCCAATCACGTCGTCGGCTTCGTAGCCTTCCAAGTGCAGGATCGGGATGCGATAGGCCTCGAGCGCACGTCGGATGTACGGCACCTGTTGCACCAGATCGGGCGGCATTTCCGCGCGGTTCGCCTTGTAACCGCCATACTCCACTTCCTGGAAGGTCTGCGTCTTGATGTCGAACTTGCGGATCCTGGTGATGGCTTCCGCTTGCTGGTTGCGGATTGTCGGTGCACCCACATCAAAAACCGCTGCCAGATATTCGGGCTCAAAATCATAGCGCAGCTTGCGCAGCATGTTGACGAACACATAGGTTGCAGCGGTCGGAACCCCCGTCTTGGTCGACATGGGCCGCTGCCTGGCCATGGCATGATAGGCGCGAAAAATGAAAGACATGGTATCGAGCAGAAAGATGCGGCCTTTGTCCGAAGCAGACAAAGCCGGCGGCTTCGACGGGATTGAACTGTCCGGGCCTGACGGGCTCCCTTGCGCTGGCATGGCTTCAGCGGAGGCCTTCGAAACGGATTTTGGTTTGGCAGGCAACGCGCTCAGTTTATCAGGGCACCAAACCAGTCGCCTGAGGTGGGACCGGTCGGGGCGGCTTGCCAACCAGCAAGGGCAGATACTCCAAATGAGCCAGTGCCAACGGCTTGCTTCCCGCGTATGATATGAGGTTTTCGGTTTCTGGCCCGTAAGGATTACATGCTTCCTTTTAAGCTGGTTTATAGCGATGACTACTTTCTGCCCATCGGCACGCATGTTTTTCCGGCCGAAAAATACAAGCGCGTTCATGACCGGCTTCTCAAGTCCGGTATTGCCGAGCCTTCGGATTTTGTTGCGCCCCGTCCAGCGGCCGACCAGGACATTTTGCTTGTGCACACTCCGCGATATGTCGAAAAGCTGAAAACGGGCACGCTCAGCGCGCGCGAGGAATTGGAGATGGAAATTCCGTTCTCACCGGAACTGGTGCGCGCCTTCTGGCTCGCGGCGGGAGGGTCGATGCTCGCGGCTGACTACGCGCTCAACGACGGCATCGCGATCAGCATTGGCGGCGGATTCCACCACGCTTTCCCCGACCACGGCGAAGGCTTCTGCATGATTAACGATGTGGCGGTTGCGATTCGCCGCATGCAGCGCGACGAAAAAATCCGCACTGCCATGACGCTGGATTGCGACGTGCACCAGGGGAACGGAACGGCAGTGATATTTGCTCCCGCAGCGGGCCCCGGCAGCCCCATGAGCAGAACGCGCAGTATGAATACAGACGTGTTCACGATTTCCTTACACCAGGAAAACAACTACCCGGCGTTCAAGCCCCCTTCATCGCTTGACCTGAATCTGCCCGACGGACTCGGGGACGCCGATTATCTTGCGTGCCTGGGAAATGCCTTCAGTTTGGGATTGGGCAAGTTCCAGCCGGAACTCCTGAGTTACGTTGCCGGAGCCGACCCTTATTGCGAGGATCAGCTCGGCGGATTGTCGCTGACAATTGAGGGATTGAAGCGAAGAGACGAACTGGTATTCCAAATCGCCAAGGCTGAGCATATTCCCGTGATGGTGACCTTCGCCGGCGGCTACGCGCAGGATCTCGAAGACACCATTACGATTCACTGCAACACGATCGTAGCTGCGAAGGAAGTATTTGCGGCGAAATAGTTCGGTGATTCGCCTGGAGATCGGCTCGCGCGATCAGCGTTCAGTGGCTCGGTGTGCCAAACGCCAATTGTCCACTTCCCGCTCGGCCTCGCTGGTCTCCTGTTCATTCATTGACTTTCGTAAATCGCTCAGCGCTGGTGAGCTCTCCTTGATCGAACCCTGCGCCAGCATCAGCCATTTGTAAGCCGCAATCCGGTTGGTGCGGGATTCGTTGCTCTTGGCGAGCAACAATCCATAGCGATATTGCGCCTTGGCCATGCCGCGGTCTGCCGCCATTTGATAATAGTGCGCCGCAAGGTCCTGGTCCGCAGGAGCTCCCTTCCCTTCCTCGCACATTATGGCGAGATCATATTGCCCTTCGATTTGGCCTTTGACCGCGGCCGCAGTGAGCAGACGACGCGCCTCCTCGAAGTCTACGGGCACTCCGTGGCCCAGGGCATAACTCACGCCAAGCCCGAGTTCGCCATCCGGTTCTCCTTGCTCGGCGGATTTCCGGTACCACTTCACCGCCTGTTCATAATCCACCTTGCCCAGCAGACCCTTGGTGAAAATTGTTCCCAGAGTCGCCTGCGCAATCGCACTACCCAGATTAGCCGCCTTCTCGTAGTACTGCACGGCTCTCCCCACATCGGCTGTCCTCGTTGAAGTTGGGGGTCGAAGCGAAATCTCGGCCAGATCCAGAATCGCCGGCACCAGGTTCTGATCCGCGGCCAGCGAGAGCCAACGCACCGCTTCTTTATAATCCAGGGGCACGCCTTCGCCGCGCTCATACATCAGAGCGAGATTGTACTGGGCCGATGCATCGCCTTCCTCGGCAGCGCGACGAAACCAGGTCACGGCCTGCGCGGTGTCTCTCCCAACGCCTTTTCCGTTCGCGTACATGAGCGCAATATTCGTGGCCGCGTCCGGCGATCCTTGTTGTGCCGCCTTCTTGTACCAGTTCAACGCATCGGATGGTGCAGGCCTTTCCATGCCGATGCCGGCTTCCGAGAAAATGCCCAGCGCCTCATCGGCTGCCATGGACCCGCGATCCGCAGCGTTGTGCAGCAGGCGAACTGCTTCCGCGTCATCTTGCTTCAGCAGAACGCCGGCGTGATAGGCGAGCGCGAGCATGGTTTGCGCACCAGGATCACCGGCTGCCGCTTTTTCCTCCAGCGCCTGCAGATCGCCCACAGTCAGCGCCTTGGCCTTCACCATGAGACTGTAGGCGCCTGGCTCACTGGCAGCGCGTCCGCGAATGTCGGGTTCGGGCTGCTTCTGCGGCGGCGGTGTTAGGGTCACGGGACTCTTTTCGGGTATTGGAGTTTGAGTCTCCGAGGAGCGAACATCAGCGGGCGACGACGTCTGTGTCTTCGGGAAGGGAATGTCGATCACGACGATTCCATTTTCCGCAGGCTTCAACTTGAAGTCGAGAGGCGATTTTAGCTGCACCACGACTCGCGCTACCGGCGGATGAATACTGAACAGCGAGAGGCGCAATTCCTTCACCGGGCCACGGTTGACCGGAATATGCCGATTGCCACCTTTCAAGTCGCACCCCGGAAAATCGAAAACCAGCCGCTCAGGATTTGAAACCCGGCTCGCTTCCGGACTGACGGCAGCATTGACAGCGATTTTGATGGTGAGGCCGTCCGGTCGCGGACTGACGTCCACGCGCTCGATACTTGCCTTGGCGGGGGCAGAAACGACAACAGCAGGTTGCAGCCCTTGCGCTTGCAGGGCGGGGCTTGTCCCCAAACAAAGGCAAATTAAAGCGTATGAAATAGCCGCCGGGAGCCGCGCGATCACGGAATTCCTTTAACCCAGAGAAGTCAGCTGCATTGTACCGCCGAACAAACCGAGATTGGCGCGCCGAAAGACAATGATTGATCGGAGTTTTGGCGCCACTGGCTGATAAAATAAAGGTTTCTACTTATGTTTGAAAATCTTCAGGAAAAATTACAACGCGCGTTTAAGAGCTTGCGCGGGCAGGCTATTCTCACCGAAGAGAACATTTCCGACGCGCTGAAACAAATTCGTCTGGCGCTGCTCGAGGCCGACGTCAACTTCAAGGTCGTCAAGGACCTCATCGACCGCATCCAGGCCAAGGCCGTCGGCCAGGAAGTGATGACCGCGCTCTCGCCCGGCGAGCAGGTCATCAAGAT